>CANJWU010000023.1 GCA_947478655.1 Sphingobacteriales bacterium
ATTAAAGAAGGAATTATTTAATATTTTTTAAATAACAATGAAAGCAACAAATAAATACGCAGTAATTATGGCTGGCGGAATCGGAAGTAGATTTTGGCCAATCAGTAAAACTTCGCATCCAAAACAATTTTTAGATATTTTAGGAACAGGTAAAACCCTTATTCAACAAACCTTTGAGCGTTTCGAAAAGATTTGCCCAAAAGAAAATATTTACATTGTTACCAACGAATCTTATCGTGCCTTGGTAAAAGAACAACTTCCAACTATTTCGGACGATCAAATTTTAGGAGAACCAGCTGCAAAAAATACTGCACCTTGTATTGCCTATGCTTGTCATAAAATAAATCAGAAAAACCCCGATGCCTTAATTGCAGTTGCTCCTTCTGATCATATTATTTTAAACGAACAAGAATTTGTAAAGCAAATCGAAACTGCTTTAGTAACTGCGGCAGAAAACGACTTTTTAATAACCCTAGGAATTAAGCCTACCCGCCCTGATACAGGATATGGATATATTCAATTTGTTGATAACAGCAAAACAAATGGCCATTATAAAGTCAAAACATTTACCGAAAAACCGAATTTAGAAATCGCCAAAACATTTATTCAAAGTGGAGATTTTTTATGGAATGCAGGTATTTTTGTATGGAGCGCGAAAAGCATTATCCATGCATTTGAAAATTATTTACCGGAGTTAAATACTACTTTTCTAGAGGGCGCTAAACATTACAACACGCCGCAAGAAAGCGATTTCATCAACTTAATTTATCCACAATGCAACAGTATTTCTATCGATTATGGCATAATGGAAAAAGCAGATAATGTACATGTGTTTGCAGCCGATTTTGGCTGGTCAGATTTAGGAACTTGGGGATCCTTATACACGATTATAGATAAAGATTATGTGGGTAATGCAGTGGTATATCCAAACAATGTGATGATGTACGATTCCTCTAATTGTATGATCAATACCAAGCCCGAAAAATTAATTGTAGTTGAAGGACTTCACGATTTTATTGTAGTAGATACCGATGAGGTATTGATGATTTGTCCTAAAAATAAAGAACAACAAATTAAAGAAATAGTAGCCGATGTTAAATCTAAAAAAGGAGAAAAATATATTTAATCTTTTTTTGCTCGGAATTTAAATAAAAAAAAGCCAAACAAATGTTTGGCTTTTTTTTATCCTCTTTGTCGAAGAGCCTCGTAAAGTATCACTCCTGTTGCAACAGAGACATTGAGCGAAGCAATTCCTCCCTTCAATGGAATTTTCGCATAATGGTCTGCTATACGAATAATGTCGTTAGAAATTCCATCCTCTTCCGAACCCATTACAATTGCAGTTGGCACAGTATAATCTATTTCATAAATCGTTTGATCATTTTTTTCGGAGCATGCAATCACTTGCAATCCCGATTCTTGTAAATATTGCACTGCTGTTTTTAAGTTATTCACCCTACAAACAGGAATATTAAATAAGGCACCCGCAGATGTTTTAATTGCATCACCACTAATGGCAGCACTTTCGCGCATGGGTACAATGATTGCATGAACGCCAGCGCATTCGGCTGTTCTAGCGATGGCTCCAAAATTACGCACATCGGTAATTCTGTCTAAAATTAAAATCAATGGCACTTCTCCTTTTTCAAAAACAAATGGTATAATATCTTCTACCTTATAAAAAGAAATAGGAGAAATATAAGCAATGATCCCTTGGTGATTGCCTCTGGTAATGCGATTGAGTTTTTCAACCGGTACTATTTGCATGCGAATGTCGTTTGCTTCTACTAAGGTTTTTAACTCTCGAAATAAATCGCCAGCAATTCCCTTTTGCACATACAAACTTTCGATTTCTTTACCTGCTTCGACCGCTTCGATAACCGCTCTAATGCCGAATACTAATTGATTTTGTTTTCCTTCCACTTTATTAATTTTCCACAAACAAAGGGATAATTATGCGAACCACAAAAAAAACTATGCACAATTAGCTTATTAACACAAAAAACAGCTTTTTGATGAATAAATTAACTTTGTATTTGGGTTATTAACTTGTTATTCACAAGCAATGTTTATAAATGCCTATTCGAAAATAAACAGAAAGGCCAAAAATAAATGGTGGAGAAAAAATTTGCTTAAATAGTATTGCAAAGCATTAACTTTGTGTTCTGACATATGGAAAAAAGCACAATTAATCCCCGTAACGACCGTCGCAAAAATGCGACCAACTTAAATGGCCATTTAGCAAAAATACCTCCACAAGCTATCGATTTAGAAGAAGCTGTATTGGGCGCATTGATGTTAGAGAAAGACGCATTAAGTGCCGTTATAGATATTTTAAAACCAGAAACATTTTATGTTGATGCTAATCAGAAAATTTTCAGGGCCATTCAATATTTATTTCAAAATAGCTCGCCCGTAGATATTCTAACGGTAACCAATCGTTTAAGACAAACAGCCGAACTCGAAGTGGTAGGTGGCGCATATTATATTACCGAATTAACCAATAGGGTTGCTTCTGCTGCTAACATTGAATTTCATGCCAGAATTATTTCTGAAAAATTTATCCAAAGAGAACTCATTTCTATTTCTTCAGATATTATTACCAGCGCATACGAAGACACCACCGATGTACTTGAATTACTAGACAAAGCAGAAAAAAATCTTTTTGCGATTGCAGAAGGTAACATTCGAAGAGAATCTTACGACATGAGTACTTTGATTCAAAAATCGATTCAACAATTAGAAAGTTTAAAAGATAAAGTAGATGGCTTAACAGGTGTAACTAGTGGTTTTGTAGAGTTAGACCGCCTTACTTCTGGTTGGCAAAATTCCGATTTAATTATTATTGCTGCACGCCCTGCAATGGGTAAAACGGCATTCGTATTAAGTTTAGCTAGAAATGCAGCCATAATCGGTGCTAAAAAAATTGCCTTATTCTCTTTAGAGATGGCCGCAGTACAATTAACCAATCGATTAATTTCTGCCGAAGCAGAATTACCTGCAGAGAAAATTAAAAAAGGAAAATTAGAAGCACACGAATGGCAACAATTAATGCATAAAGTGGGTAAGCTTTCGGATGCAGGAATTTTTATTGACGATACACCCGCATTAAATATTTTCGAATTAAGGGCAAAATGCCGCCGTTTAAAAGCTCAACACGACATCGATATGATTGTGATCGATTACCTCCAATTAATGGTAGGTTCGGGCGATAATAGATCGGGGAACAGAGAACAAGAAATTTCGGCTATTTCAAGAGCGCTAAAAAGTATTGCAAAAGAATTAAATGTACCTGTGATTGCTTTATCTCAATTAAGTAGAGCAGTAGAAACCCGTGGAGGTACTAAAAAACCAATGTTATCCGATTTACGCGAATCGGGTTCGATTGAACAAGATGCCGATATGGTATTATTTATTTACCGTCCAGAATATTATGGCTTTGATGTAGATGAAGAAGGAAACAACACGAAAGGTACTGCCGAAATTATCATTGCTAAACATAGAAATGGTGCAGTTGGTTCTGTTAAATTGAAATACATAGGTGAGTTTGTGAAATTTGCCGATATGGATGCAAACGATTATGGCAGCTTTCCAAAAAGCAATCCATTAGGCCCTTCTAACGATTTTGATAACCATAAAAATGTGATCATTCGCCCAAGTAAAATGAACGATCGCTCGGATGATGTTCCGTTTTAAGCCTGAAGTGCCGCTGTTATTAATCCCAATAAAATAATCAAGGCTGGCGGTGTTTTAGTGAACTTCAATAACACAAAAGTAAAGGCTACAATCATTAATTGTAAAGCATTACCGTTAGTGGTTTGCAACATGATGAAAAATGCTGCAATAGCAAATCCTACAGAAACCGAATTGATACCCACCAATGCCGATTGAATAGATTTTTTTGTTTTTAATTTATCCCAAAAAGGAAAAATAGTTAGTATAAAAAGTAAACCTGGCAAATTAATTCCAATCAAAGCAGCTAAACTCCCTAAAACCTGAGCACCAACACCCGCGCTTTTTACAGACATTGCACCAATAAAAGAGGTGAAAGAAAAAAGTGGTCCAGGAATAATTTGTTGCAAGGCATAACCAGACATAAATTCGGGTGTGCTTAAGTAATGTTTCATTTCCACAAATTCGGTATACAGCAATGGTGCTAATACCTGCCCCCCACCAAAAATAAAAATACCGTTTCTATAAAAATTCTCGAACAACCTTACAGGCAAAGAAAATACCGATGTTCGATTGATGATTGCACCTAATAAAGCAAAAAATAAAAATACAAAAATGAGTGGAATGATTTTTTTCCAATTGGTTTTAATAAAATCTTCAGGCTGTTTTTCTTCTGGAACTTTTAAAAAAAAATAAGAAAATAAAATAGCGCAAGCTAAAATGATTGGAAACACATAGGCATTTCGAATCATTAATGTTATTACACTGGCAAATAAAGCAAGGCCATATGATAAGCGATTACCCAATACATTTCTGGTAAGTACATAGGCCGAATAGGCAATAAAACCAATAGCCATAGGACCTAACACAAAAATAAAATTTGCGGCATGCTTATTTAATGCTAGGTAATTATACCCTATGGCAAATAAGGACATGATAATAGCAGAAGGTAAGATCCAAATCAGAAAAGATAAAATGGCCAGTGTTAAGCCACCAAATTGATAGGCAATAGCCACCAATGTTTGCGTAGAAGATGGGCCAGGTAAAACCTGACAAAGTGCATTATATTCTAATAATTCTTTTTGAGTGACATATTTTTTTTTATCGACAAACTCTTTAAGGAGCATAGCAATATGAGCCGATGGGCCTCCAAAGGCAACGAGACTAAATTTAAAAACAGCTAGTAAAAATTGGCGTTTTGATTTATTCATTTTCGTAATCCAAGCCATTAAAGATATTAAAAGCAGATTGCAATTCCGAAAAAGCATGATTATCCCCAATTTTTCTGGCAATTTTCATTCCTTTTTGATAGGTTGCTAATGCGCTTTCGTTCTCATTTAATGCCTCATAAAGCTTGGCTAAATGATAATACACCCCAACATATTCTTCGTTAGAATTAACTGTTTCGAGGTAATAAAATAAAGCCTTTTGGTTATCATGGAGCTTTAAATACTCTGTGGCCAAGGCATAGAGCAAAAAAGAGTCGTTTGGCTCCTCTAAGAGCATTTCTAAAAGTCTTTGGATGCGTTGATTATTCATTTTTTATTCGATAGAAATTGCCTATTTTTGCGCAAAAACATTTCATACTATGAAAATATTAGTCTGCATCAGTAATGTACCAGATACAACCACAAAAATAACCTTTAACTCGAATAATACCGAATTTAACACGAGCGGGGTTCAATTTATTTTAAATCCATACGATGAATTGGCTTTAGCTAGGGCCATTGAATTAACAGAAGGCGGCAATGGTAGTGTTACCGTTGTCAATGTAGGATTAGCCGATACCGAACCAACCATTCGTAAAGCATTAGCCATTGGCGCAGACGATGCCATTAGGGTAAATGCAGCACCTGCAAATGCTTATTTTGTAGCCCAACAAATTGCAAAAGTTGCCAAAGAGGGTCAATTTGAATTAATATTAACTGGCCGCGAATCGATTGATTATAATGGCGCGCAGACGGGTGCCATGATTGCAGAAATCATGGATATACCTTCTATCTCTATTATAAAAAAATTAACTGTTGAAGCAAACACAGCAACCGTTGAAAGAGAAATTGAAGGTGGAAAAGAAGTAATTACTGTTGATTTTCCATTCTTAGCAAGTGTTTCTGAAGGTGTAGCAGAACCTAAAATTCCTAACATGCGTGGCATTATGTCGGCGCGTACCAAACCCTTGCAAGTTTTAGAAGCCATTGCAGTTGACACTTTGAGTAACATTAGCTCTTTCGAAATGCCTGCCGCTAGAAGCACCGTAAAATTAATTTCGACGAACGAATCTGCTAAACTAATAGAGGCATTACATAGCGAAGCAAAAGTTATTTAATTTATAATTACGATAAAACATTTTAATCATCTACCATGAACGTATTAGTATACATAGAAAATATAAGCGGAAAATTTAAAAAATCAACATACGAAGTAGTTTCTTATGCTGCTGCAATTGCCAAACAAACAGGCGGAACTTTAACAGCTGTTTCTATTGGAAATGTAGATGCAAACACCTTAGCAGAAATTGGAAAATATGGCGCAAGTAAAATTTTAAATGTGCAACAAGATGCATTAAGCAGTTTTGTAAATCAAGCTTATGCATCCATTATTTCGCAAGCAGCTAAATCGGTAGATGCCACAGTAGTCGTGCTTTCTAATACTTTTACAGGAAAAGGTTTAGCTCCAAGAGTTGCCGTAAAATTAGCTGCAGGATATGTTGATGGCGCATTGGAATTACCAACAATGCAAGGCAATTCATTTAGTGTAAAAAGAGGTGCTTTTTCTGGTAAGGCATTTGCGAATGTTACCTTAAACTCGGCCATTAAAGTAATTACATTAAGTCCAAACGCATATCAAATAAACGATCTTGGAACTACTGCGCTTATAGAAGATTTTAATCCTTCTACTGCTGCAAATGATTTCCAAACAATGGTCAAAGAAATTATCAGAGCCAGTGATAAAATTTCTTTACCCGATGCAGAATTAGTGGTTTCGGGTGGAAGAGGTTTAAAGGGTCCTGAAAACTGGGGGATGATAGAAGAATTAGCTTCTTTATTAGGCGCCGCAACAGGTTGTTCAAAACCAGTTTCTGATTCGGGTTGGAGACCACATGAAGAACACGTAGGCCAAACAGGCATTGCCGTTGCGCCAAACTTATACATTGCCATTGGTATTTCTGGTGCAATTCAACATTTAGCTGGCGTGAGTGCTTCTAAAGTAATTGTGGTAATCAATAAAGACCCTGAAGCACCATTCTTTAAAGTAGCAGATTATGGAATTGTAGGCGATGCATTTGAAGTAGTGCCGCAATTAATTGAAGCGGTAAAAGTATTGAAAGCGCAAGCTTAATTTTCAAAACAAATGAAGAAAATAAAATTAGACATTGTTGGTCTGTCTTATAGTCAAACCCAATCTGGAGCTTATGCTTTGGTATTAGGTGAGGTAAATGGCAAAAGACGATTGCCTATTATTATTGGAAGCTTTGAAGCGCAAGCCATTGCTATTGAAATAGAAAAAATGAGTCCTAGTAGACCATTAACACACGACTTATTTAAAACACTTACTTTAAGCTATCAAATTGAAGTAGAAGAAGTACTCATTTATAATTTAGTAGATGGTATTTTCTTTGCAAAAATAATTTGCAACAACGGCAGTAAAACAGTAGAACTCGACGCCAGAACATCTGATGCCATTGCATTAGCGGTTAGGTACCATTGTCCAATTTACACGTATGATTTTATTTTAGCTGCTGCCGGAATTTTAATTGAAGGTTCTGATTATGATTTTTTAGAAAATATTGATCAAATAGAAGACCTCGAAAACAAAAGCAAAGAAGGAAATATTTATCAGGGTAAAAGTGATATCGAACTACAAACCCAATTACAAAAAGCCTTACAAGAAGAAGACTACGAAAAAGCAGCACACATTCGTGATGAGCTTACTAAACGCGGAAGCAATTAATAAAAAAGCCTAGTTATTTAACTAGGCTTTTTTTTATTTCAATTAGTTGGTTTGTCTTTTGGCATCAATCGATTGGCTTGTTCCCATTTTGTAAACAATGTCGATGCGCTAATATGATGCATGTCACAAAGTTTTAAAAAACTAGTAAGATTTAAATCTTCTCCACTCTCCCATCGCTGATAAACAGAGCGATTGATCCCTTTCTCATTCGAAAATTTTTCTGCTGAAGTATAGCCTAATTCAAGTCTTCTGTTACGAATTAAATACGCTAAATCATACAATCTGGTGTCTTTACTTTTCATAAAAAAAAATTAGTTAACAAATTAATAAATTCATTAAAACTAATTTGATTAAATGAATGTCACAATAGAATTTGAGATTTATTGATTTAAGATAAGTAATACAAAATTGTATTTATGCAGTTGGATTTTTTTTCAATATTTTTCATTTTTACTTTACGATCGAAATAAAAGAGGCCTAGCTAGCCTGATATTAATTAACAAATGGTTTAACAATTTAAAAAAAAGAAAATGAAAAAATTATTGCTCATGCTAACAGCATGTTGTTTGATTGGTGGTGGTGATTTGTTAGCGTCGGCAAAAGTTGCAGGACCTAAGATTGTAATCACGGTAGAGTTTGGTACAGACAGATCAAAAAATTGCCCTGGAAGTGGCTTATGCTATGTTGATTTTATTAATGGCAAGAAAACTGGCTATGGCACCGTTGCAGAAATTCAATTCAACGAAGAATCAGGAAAATTGGAATTAAGCATCAATACCAAAACTGGCATCAGTGCCGAAGATTTAATCCAATATTTTTCTAAAAATATGTTCAGGGTAGATGCGAATTATACATTCAGCGAGGAAATGTGTGAACGACTAAATATACCTGCAGATTTTACTATTAAAAAAGGAAATTATTCGGTCCAAAGAAACAAAGAACTTTTAACTGTTCAATTTTAATTTACCCAATGCCGAGCATTTTGCTCGGCATTTTTAACCCAAAAAAATATGAAAAAAAAATTATTTGTCACCTTAATTAGTTTAGTGCTCTTATGTAGCAGCTGCAGCTTAATTCTCTTGAAATATGCAGGAATCAAACCTGCCAAAGCAATTGCAATAGAAAAAGTATATCGTTTGGCTCAAAAAAATAATATCCCTAAAGCACATATCACATTTATCAAACCAGGTTATCAAAACTATATTAATGTACTTAGATTAGGCGTTCCGGGTGGTTATCTGTTTAATAATTCTGGGAAGTTTTTACACCTTAAAGATGTGAGCAACGGTGGTTGTATAGGCGGGCTGCCGGTTATCTTAGCTCAATTGAATCCAAATAAATCATATGAATTGAGCAATGATTATACCTACGATCAAATCGCTTCAATCATGGTAGATTCAAATGGCCAAAATATTTCGGTAGCAGCAGATCTTGCGGAAAATGATTTTATATTTATCTGCACTTTTTCTTCCTTTTACCAAAAGGCCAGCGAAAACAATCGCAGCTGGGAGGAAGCCATCAAAGCAAACAAAACTGCTAAAATAAAATACTACCATTTAACCACAGATGCATTAACCCAATGGAATCCCTTGGTAATTGATTCATTGAAAAAGGAAGGATACCTTAATTACAAATGGTATAATGTAGGTATAAAAACAAATCCAATAAATTAACATGATTTTGTGTGGTTGATTTTAAATAGTTGCATTCTCTCGGTTTTGGGTACCCAAACCGATCTATATATAAAACAAACAGCGTTGGTGCTAAACGAAAGCGATAGTATTAGTCGGGATATCACAGACAAAGAAAGCCTTCGTTGGCGCCAAGCTGGATTTATAGCCTTTTCTGCAAATGAAAATTCGAATTGGCAACAAAGCGATCTTAATCAGCTCAACGCCCTAATCAACTATACACCCATTAATAAATTAACAAGGAAACAATATATACTTGAACAAAAATGGATCCTAAAATATGGTTTAAGTAAATCAAACCAAATAAATTTAGGAAAAACAGAAGATTATTTTGCCTATCAAATTAAATGGAAATTATTACCTCTACATTTAAAAAAACCAACAATACTATTAAGTAAACAATCAAACTTTCAGCTCAGTTTAAAATTGCAGTCGCAGTTTAGCAAAACCTATAAAGAAAAATACATACCAAGTAATGGTTTAAAAACAGTGCCGATTAGCCAATTTGCTTCTCCAGCATACCTCGATATTCAAGCAGCTTATAGCGTAAAATTATGGAAAGCCCTCGATATTGCCCTATCTATTAGCTCTATAAAAATTACGAGTTTTTTAGCGCAAAATTATTATACCTTATTAAATAAAAACGAACTATTCAAAGTTAAAAGGAAGGAAAAAATAGCATTCGAGCATGGCTATACATTAGCCATTGATTTCGATAAAAATGTATTTCGAAATATTGCGATTAAATCAGAACAAAAAATATTTGTAAACCCACAAAATGCTATCCAAGTTGACTTAGAGTCAAACACAGAAATCAGCTATCCATTGAGTAAAAACCTAAAATTAATCTTTAAACATCAATTAATTTTTGATACCGATATTTCAGAAAAAGCACAAAGACAATCGCTTTTTTTATTGGGTTATTATTTTTAAGCAAATCATGCAAAGTAATGCAGCTGCCTAAAAACTAGCAAAAAAAAATAAAAAAAAAGGCCCGATGAATATCGAGCCTTTAAATAGTAATTTGCAAATTATCTTTTAGCGATGATTTCGTAATCACGTGCTGTTTTTCCTATGTAAATTTGACGAGGACGGCCAATAGGCTCTTTGTTCTCGTGCATTTCTTTCCATTGTGCAATCCAACCTGGTAAACGTCCTAGTGCAAATAACACGGTAAACATTTCGGTAGGGAAGCCAATGGCTCTGTAAATTATGCCTGAATAAAAATCTACGTTAGGATATAATTTTCTTTCAATAAAATAAGGATCGCTTAAAGCTGCTTGTTCTAATTTTTTAGCGATATCTAAAATTGGATCATTTACTCCTAATTTATTTAATACATTATCACATGCTTCTTTAATAATCGTTGCGCGTGGATCAAAGTTTTTATACACTCGGTGACCAAATCCCATTAAACGGAATGGATCATTTTTGTCTTTTGCTTTGGCTAACCATTTATCGGCATCACCACCATCTGCTTTGATCGCTTCTAACATTTCAATCACTGCTTGGTTAGCGCCGCCATGTAAAGGGCC
>CANJWU010000024.1 GCA_947478655.1 Sphingobacteriales bacterium
TAAAGTAGTTGCATCACAATAATAAAAAGGAAACATGATGTTTGACTCATGGCGGATATTTTCCGTTGTCATATCGCTACTCGCTGTTAAGCCAATGGTGCTAATTTTATATTCTTTTTCTAATTCAACAGCAAGCGCCGAAATAGCTGCTAATACAGCAGGATTAGCCTTTTCCAATTCGTTACTCACTACCCACAGTTTTGCGCCTGCATAGGTAATAAAATCTTCCGAATAATCATTACCATCGGCATCGGCAATTCTTAAATCTTTTATTTTTGGCTTAACACCTGCTCGTATTAATTTATTTTCTGTTTTTACCCATTTCCAAGCACTGTCTTGCCAAGGGTAATTTTTTAAATCAAATTCTTTTTGCAAACCATCCTTTTCGTAAGTCATAAGGGTGGTAAACGAGTCGGTAATTGCACCAGCTGGCACTTTCATTTGCTCGGGAATATTATTGCCAATTTTATAGGGTAAAAAATCTACGACCGGTAAGTAAAACAAACAAAACACACCAAATAAAATGGCCAGTAAAGTGGTCGAAAGTAAAATGCTTAATTGTCTTTTTTCTGAAAACGCAGAAGTTAACTTTTCTTTGCTTTTAAAAATGATTAAAATTAAACCTAATAAAATAACATCTTTAATAAATGATTGCCATGGTGTAAGTTTAATGGCATCGCCAAAGCAACCGCAGTCGGTCACCTTTCCGCTTATGGCAGAATAGCCCGTGAGGATGGTAAAAAACACGATCAAAATTAATAACATCCAAGCCGTTAACTTATTGCGCAAGGAAAGTAATAAAGCAACGCCCAAGATTACTTCTAAAGCACATATAAAAACAGAAAGTGCCAGCACTATTGGATTTAAAAAAGTAAGCCCAAACAATACAAAATATTCTTCGAGCTTAATAGAAAAACCCGTGGGGTCGTTTAATTTTATTAAACCTGAAATGATGAATAATATTCCGACAAAATATTTACTAAACTTTAACATAAAATATTTTTAAGCTGTTAATTTAATCAATGCAAAAACAGAATAATTAATAATGTCTTGATAATTTGCTTTCACGCCTTCCGAAACCAAAGTATTGCCTTGGTTATCTTCAATTTGTTTTACGCGCAATAATTTCATTAAAATTAAATCGGTCAAAGAACTCACCCGCATATCTCTCCAAGCCTCACCATAGTCGTGATTTTTATCTTCCATCAAAGATTTCGTTTCGCTTATTTTTTGATCAAACAAACTATTTACGATACTCACTTCTAACTCTAGTTCAGGCGATGTTAGTTCTAATTGAATCATGGCAATCACACAGTAATTAATAATGCCGATGTACTCCGGAATAATTCCCTCATCAACTTTACTTACTTTTTTATCTTCGAGCGTTCTGATGCGTTGTGCTTTAATAAATATTTGATCTGTAATAGATGAAATGCGCAATACACGCCAAGCCGTACCATAATCCTTGGTTTTTTTCAAGAATAAATCTTTGCAGGTTTTAATAACCGCATCATATTGATTTGTAGTCTTCGTTTGCAATTTTTTTATATTTTTACGTAGTGGATAAAAATACAGCTTTTTACCAAAAAAACGCCATTTCGAACAATGGGAATTTCATAGACCTTAGCAAACCTAAGGTAATGGGCATTCTCAATTGTACGCCCGATTCTTTTTTTGAAGGCAGCCGGACGCAAAATACCCAGGATGCATTAAAAAAAGCAGCCGAAATGATTGCGCAAGGTGCCGATATGCTCGATATTGGCGGTTATTCTACTCGACCAGGTGCTTTGGTTATTTCCCAAGCGGAAGAAATTAATCGAACACTCCCCATCACGGCCGCTATTAAAAAAGAATTTCCGCATATTCCACTGAGCATCGACACCTTTAATAGCCAAGTAGCAAAAGCACATTTAGATCAAGGAGTTGATATGGTAAATGATATTTCGGCTGGTGAACTAGATCCAAACATGTTTAAATTGGTACAAGAATTCCATCCAATTTATATTATGATGCATATGCGAGGAAACCCGCAAACAATGACTCAGCTTTGCGATTACGAAAACCTACTTGACGAAATAATCGCTTATTTTCAAGAAAAAATAAATACAATTGGCCAAGCCAATGTAATCATCGATCCTGGATTTGGATTTGCTAAAACCAGCAGCCAAAATTTTGAACTTTTACAACAGCTAGCTAAATTAACAACTTTAGCGCAACCCATTTTAGTAGGCATCTCTCGAAAATCGATGATTTACAAATCCTTAAATATTAGTCCGGAAGAAGCCCTCAACGGCACAACTGCCTTGCACATGGCGGCTTTGAGCGCTGGTGCGCAAATTTTAAGGGTGCACGATGTGCTGGCAGCCAAACAATGCGTAACTTTATTCAATCTGTTAAATAATTAATTAATATGGAAGTCTTTGATCTTGGATTGGTAAAACTAGGGCTGTTCGATGTAATTGACATTGTATTAGTAGCCTTTATTATTTATCAAATTTACAACCTCATTAGAGGAACCATTGCAGTCAATATTTTTATTGGCTTACTGTTAATTTACGGTTTATGGATTGGCGTAAAAGCGCTTAACATGCAATTGCTTTCTGGCATTTTAGATAAAGTGATTGGCCTTGGATTGATTGCACTGCTCATTTTATTTCAACAAGAAATTAGGCGTTTTTTATTATTGATTGGAAAAAACGCGGTCTCTAAAAAGAATAGTTTTTGGAGAAAAGTGCTGGTGACTAATACGGCAAACGATGAGTTTGCAACCAATTATATTCAAAAAGTAATCGACGCCTGTAAGTCAATGTCTATGAGCAAAACAGGCGCTTTAATTGTATTTGCTAAAACATACGAAGAACAAATTTTTAATAATAATGGTGAGGTAATTGATGCCAGAATTTCTAAAAGATTATTGGAAGCTATTTTTGCTAAGACCTCTCCGATTCACGATGGTGCAGTAGTTATTTCTGAAGGATTAATTAGGGTGGCCAGTTGCATTTTACCCTTAACAGAAAATAGCGAAATTCCGGCGCAATTAGGATTAAGACATAGAGCTGCGGTGGGCATTACCGAACAAAGTGATGCCATTGCCATTATTGTTTCGGAAGAAACAGGTTTTATTTCTTATGCCAGCAGAGGAAAAGTAAGAACGAATATTTCCTTACAAGAACTCGATCGCTTGTTACAAAAAGACGTGGCATAAAAAAATCGGATAGCTTTCACCATCCGATTCAAAAAAATCTTTTTAATTGCTTAGCAAAATTCTTCGAATGCTGCTTTTAAATTTTCTGCAATTAATTGTGCAGGTCTGCCTTCAATATGATGTCTTTCGATCATGTGTACTAATTTACCATCTTTAAATAAAGCAATAGATGGTGAAGATGGCGGATATGGCATCATGTAAGCCCTAGCCGTATCAACAGCTTCTTTTTCCATTCCTGCAAAAACAGTTACTAATTTGCTAGGTTTTTTAGCCCCTTCAATAGCCATGCGTACACCTGGACGGGCATTTGCAGCCGCACATCCACATACCGAATTGACCATTACCAAAACGGTTCCTTCCGACTTTACCGCCGAATCTACTTCGTTTGCTGTCAATAATTGTTCAAAACCGACATTTGTTAACTCTTCGCGCATAGGCGCAACCATATATTCTGGATACATATTATTTTATTTTAAACACAAATTTATAAAGAAAAAACGCTTTTAAATAGCTTTTTATATAATACTTCTTCAAATCCAGTATTTTTTTTGTTTTTGGCAAACACTTAAGGTATTTTTGCGTTTGATTTAAAAAAATAGAAAAACAAAATGGTAGATACTTACGTAAAGTACAAAGTTGCAGACATCTCATTAGCAGAATGGGGTCGCAAAGAAATTGGTTTAGCTGAGGCAGAAATGCCAGGTTTAATGGCTTTAAGAGCAGAATATGGCGAATCTAAGCCTTTAAAAGGTGCTCGCATTGCTGGTTGTTTACACATGACCATCCAAACTGCAGTTTTAATTGAAACATTAACGGCATTAGGTGCTGAGGTAACTTGGTCATCATGTAATATTTTTTCTACACAAGATCATGCTGCTGCTGCAATTGCTGCTGCAGGTATATCTGTTTATGCTTGGAAAGGCATGAATGAAGTAGAATTTGACTGGTGTATTGAACAAACTTTGCATTTTGGTGAAGAACAAGCGCCTTTAAATATGATATTAGACGATGGTGGTGATTTAACCAACATGGTATTCGATAAATTCCCTCAATTAGTAGCAGGTATCAAAGGATTATCTGAAGAAACCACTACTGGTGTTTTACGTTTACATGATAGAATGAAAAATGGCACTTTAGTGATGCCTGCAATCAACGTAAACGATTCGGTTACTAAATCTAAATTTGACAATAAATATGGTTGCCGCGAATCATTAGTTGATGCGATTCGTCGTGCAACTGACATTATGATGGCTGGTAAAGTAGCTGTTGTTTGTGGTTTTGGTGATGTTGGAAAAGGTTCAGCAGATTCATTATCAAATGCGGGCGTTCGTGTAATTGTTACCGAAATCGATCCTATCTGTGCATTACAAGCAGCAATGGAAGGTTACGAAGTAAAGAAATTAAACACTGCCATTAAAGAAGCAGACATTGTGGTAACTGCAACAGGTAACTACAATATTGTAAAAGGCGAGCATTTCAAAATGTTGAAAGACAAAGCGATTGTTTGTAACATTGGTCACTTCGATAACGAAATCGATATGGCTTGGTTAAACAAAAACTATGGCAACAGTAAAATTGAAATTAAACCACAAGTGGATAAATACACCATTGACGGAAATGATATTTTAATTTTAGCTGAAGGTAGATTAGTGAATTTAGGTTGTGCAACTGGACACCCATCATTTGTAATGTCTAACTCATTCACTAATCAAACATTAGCGCAATTAGAACTTTGGACTAATTCGGCTAGCTACGAGAACCAAGTTTATACCTTACCTAAACATTTAGATGAGAAAGTAGCTCGTTTACACTTAGCTAAAATTGGTGTTGAATTAGAAGAATTATCACAAGAGCAAGCAGACTACATTGGTGTTCCAAAAAATGGACCATTCAAAAACGATGCTTATCGTTACTAATTTTAAAATTTTTCTATAACAAAAAGAGGTGCTTCGAGCACCTTTTTTTGTTTAGCACCCAATCCATCATTTGCATTTTTATCGCCAATAAAATGCTCGAAATTTTGTAACTTGTAATCGAATTAAAAAAACAAAGAAAATGACAAGGCTATCTGTCAATATCAATAAATTCGCAACCATCAGGAATGCAAGAGGCGGCAACAATCCCGACTTAATTAAAGTTGCACTAGATTGTGAGCGCTTTGGCGCGCAAGGTATTACGGTTCACCCCCGCCCCGACGAAAGACACATTCGTTACGAAGATGTTTATCAATTAAAAAATAACATTACTAGCGAATTCAATATTGAAGGAAATCCTTTAGAACAAAAATTTGTGGATTTAGTATTGGCTACCAAACCGGCGCAAGTAACTTTGGTTCCAGATAGCAGCCATCAAATCACTTCTAACCACGGATGGGATACTATTCAACATCAACAATTTTTAAAAGACATTATTCAAACTTTTAAGCAAGCAAATATTCGCGTTTCTATTTTTGTAGATCCAGTACTTACTATGATTTCGGCTGCAGCCAGCACAGGCACTGATCGCATCGAATTATATACCGAACATTACGCGCATCATTTTAATACCGATAAACATGCAGCCATCAAAGCCTATATAGAAAGCGCAAACTTAGCGCATCAATTAGGATTAGGTATTAATGCTGGCCACGATTTAGACTTACAAAATTTAGCTTTTTTAAAAAATAATATTCCGCAATTAGCAGAAGTTTCTATTGGACACGCTTTGGTTTGCGATGCCCTTTATTTAGGACTAGAAAATACCATTCAATTGTATTTAAATCAATTGAAATAAATGGTTACTACAATTGCGATCGAAGAATTTTTAAGCTTAAGTAAAAGCAGTCGGGTATTCGATGTGCGTACCCCGCTAGAATTTGAGCAAGGTCATATTCCAAATGCAATTAATTTACCCATTTTTAGCAACGAAGACCGCGTTAAAATTGGCACTGCCTATAAACAAATTGGTCGAGAAGAAGCCATTTTATTGGGCTTTGAACTCGTTGGGTCTGAGTGGGCAAATTTTATCAGAGAAGTCAAATCAAAAACCAGCTCTAAAAAAATATTAATTCATTGTTGGCGAGGTGGCATGCGCAGCAATGCCATGGCATGGGCCATGAGTTTTTATGGCTTCGAAGTTTTTATTTTAAAAGGGGGTTATAAAGCCTACCGAAATTTTGTTTTAAATTCTTTTGCAGATTCGCTTTCCTTAAAAATAATTGGCGGCTTAACTGGTTCGGGCAAAACATTCATTATTGAATCATTAAAAAAACTTGGCGAACAAACCATCGACCTCGAACATTTAGCGCAGCACCAAGGCTCTGCATTTGGTTCGATGGATCAATTAATTCAACCAACACAAGAACAATTTGAAAACAACCTGGCTTTTGAAATTAAACAATTGGATAGCAGTAAAAATATTTGGCTCGAAGACGAAAGCATTACCATAGGTAAAAGGGTGATACCAGCGGGCTTATGGGATCAAATGCGCATAGCCGATTTAAAAATAATAGAAATTCCAAAGTCGGAAAGATTAAAAATGCTCTTAGCAAGTTATGGTATTTTACCCAAAGCATTCCTCGTAGCCTGCACACAAAAAATCTCGAAAAGATTAGGACCAAAACTGACTCAAGAAACAATTTTAGCGATCGAAAATGATCAGATGCAAACATTTATTGAAAATGTTTTGTATTACTATGATAAAACATACCATACCGGATTACTCAAGAAAAAAGACAGGGCACAAATATTATACCCATTTGATTATTTTGATGCAGATAAAATAGCCAATTTTTTAATTCAACAAATACATACCAATGGAAGAAATTAAATTAACACAATACTCACATGGCGCAGGTTGTGGTTGCAAAATTGCGCCTGCTGTATTAGATACTATTTTACACAGTGCCATTAAATATGATGCCGACAAAAATTTATTAGTAGGTAACGACACGCGCGATGATGCGGCGGTATATGATTTAGGCGATGGCAATGCGATTATCAGCACCACCGATTTTTTTATGCCCATTGTAGACGACCCCTACGATTTTGGAAGGATTGCTTCTGCAAACGCCATTAGCGATGTATATGCCATGGGCGGCAAACCCATTTTGGCCATTGCTATTTTGGGTTGGCCCATTAATAAAATTGATGCAAGCATTGCACAAAAAGTATTAGAAGGCAGTCGGGCAATTTGCGCCGAAGCAGGCATTACGCTTGCCGGTGGACACAGCATCGATAGCCCAGAACCTATTTTTGGATTAGCTGTAAATGGCATTGTTCCAATAGCGAATTTAAAAAAGAATTCAACTGCACAATTGGGCTGTAAATTATTTTTAACTAAGCCACTTGGAGTTGGTATTTTAACGACTGCACAGAAAAAAGGAATCCTGCAACCTACGCAAGAACAGATTGCCAAAGAGTCGATGGTGAAACTGAATAAATTTGGCGAAACCTTAGGTAAATTAACATGGGTTCATGCACTCACCGATGTAACTGGATTTGGTTTGTTAGGCCATTTAACAGAAATGTGCGAAGGCAGTCATTTATCAGCAGAAATAAACTACGAATTGGTGCCACAAATACCCGGCTTAAAAGATTACTTAATGCAAAATTCTATTCCGGGTGGCACAGGCAGAAATTGGGCAAGTTATGGTAGCAAAATTAGCATCCATCCCGCATCAACTATCCTGCCTCAAGAAAATGAATTAGCGCCAGAACTAGCCATTTTAGCCGACCCGCAAACTTCGGGTGGTTTATTAATTGCGGTAGACGCGGCACATGAATCGGAGATGATTGCGCTCTTAAAAGCAAATGGATTCCCCGCTGAATGTTGCACTGCATTTGGCAGCCTAACAGCTAGCAAAAATGACCATACCATCACTGTTTTATAGTCAAAAATAAATGCCGATTATCCCTTTATAAGCAGTAATTTTTTTATTAATTTCGCAATCAAATTCTACATCATGAACTTAGATATTCAATACTCAGAAAAATTCGAAAATAGACACATTTCGCCAAATGTTTCGGACACCGAAAAAATGTTAGCAAGCATTGGCGTTAATGATCTTAATACTTTAATCGAACAAACGGTTCCTGCAAAAATTAGATTGGCACAAGCCCTTCGTTTACCTGCAGCAAAATCTGAAGCTAATTATTTATCAGACTTGAAAAAAATTGCAAGTCAAAATAAAGTTTTCAAATCATATATTGGTTTAGGTTACCATGATTGTATTACCCCTGGCGTTATTCAAAGAAATATTTTAGAAAATCCAGGATGGTACACACAATACACGCCTTACCAAGCAGAAATTGCGCAAGGTCGTTTGCAAGCCTTGTTAAATTACCAAACAATGGTCTTAGATTTAACAGGAATGCAAATTGCAAATGCTTCTTTATTGGATGAAGGTACTGCAGCTGCAGAAGCCATGTTTATGCAGTATTCATTAAGAAAAAACGATGATGCTACTATTTATTTTGTTTCGAAAGAAGTATTACCCCAAACCATTGATATTTTAAAAACGCGTGCCAATCCATTGGGTATCGAATTAATTATTGGCGATCACGAAACGGTGAATTTAACCGATAAAATGTTTGGCGCCATTGTTCAATATCCGGCAGGTAATGGTACCGTTTATAATTACCAAGATTTTGCTAGCAAATGTCAAACTTTAGATATTAAACTAACTGTTGCAGCAGACATCATGAGTTTGGTATTACTTACGCCACCTTCAGAATTTGGTGCAGACATTGTAGTAGGTTCTTCTCAACGCTTTGGTATTCCAATGGGATACGGTGGTCCACATGCTGCCTTCTTTGCCACTAAAGAAGAATACAAAAGATCGATGCCAGGTAGAATTATCGGGGTGTCTATAGATTCACATGGGGAGCCTGCATTAAGAATGGCATTGCAAACAAGGGAACAACACATTAGAAGAGATAAAGCGACTTCCAACATTTGTACTGCACAAGCGCTACTTGCTATTATGGCTTCTATGTATGCGATTTATCATGGCCCAACAGGCTTGAAAAAAATTGCAGGAAGAATTCATGGTTTAGCAGTTTGCCTTTCGGATGCCTTAACTCAATTAGGTTATGCACAAGAAAACAAAAACTATTTTGATACTTTAAAAATAAATGTTGGAGATCAATTAGCTGCTATTCATAAAGATGCGATAGACAACGAAATGAATTTCAGATACGATGGAAATCATATATACATTGCCATTGACGAAACTACGCAAGTTGCAGACATTCAAAAAATTGCAGAGATATTTGCAAAAATGATTGGTAAATCTGCAGCAGACTTTCAATTAAATATTAAAGTAAGTGCAACATTAGGAGAAAGCAACGAACGTCAATCAGCAATTTTAACTCACCGTATTTTTAATTCGCATCATTCGGAACACGAAATGTTGCGTTATATTAAATCATTAGAAGCGAAAGATCTTTCTTTATGTCATTCGATGATTGCTTTAGGTTCATGTACTATGAAATTAAATGCAACAACCGAAATGATTCCGGTAACCTGGGCAGAATTTGGAAAACTACATCCATTTGCACCAAGCAATCAAGTAGGCGGGTACATGCAAATTTTTTCTGAACTAGAAACAGCTTTATGCGAAATTACTGGCTTTGATGCCATGAGCTTGCAACCCAACGCAGGTGCACAAGGAGAGTATGCTGGCTTAATGGTTATTCGTGAATATTTAAAAGACAAAGGAGAAGGACATCGTAATATTGTGTTAATTCCTTCGTCTGCGCATGGCACCAATCCTGCGAGTGCATCTATGGCCGGATTTAAAATCATTGTAACTAAGTGTGATGAAAAAGGAAATATTGACATAGCAGATTTACGTCACCATGCAGAAGCCAATAAAGAAAATTTAGCGGCATTAATGGTTACTTATCCATCTACACATGGTGTGTTTGAAGAAGCAATACAAGAAATTTGTGCGTTGATTCACGAACATGGCGGACAGGTTTACATGGACGGTGCTAATATGAATGCACAAGTAGGCTTAACAAGTCCTGCAGCTATTGGCGCAGATGTTTGTCACTTAAATTTGCATAAAACATTTTGTATTCCACATGGTGGTGGTGGCCCAGGCATGGGACCCATTGGTGTGGCAAAACACTTATCGCCATTTTTACCAGGACACAGTATCGTAAAAACAGGTGGCGCAAAAGCAATACCTGCAGTATCTGCAGCCCCTTATGGTAGTGCAAGTATTTTATTAATTTCTCATGCATACATTGCTATGATGGGTAGTGAGGGTTTAACCAACGCTACTAAATATGCTATCTTAAATGCGAATTACATTAAGAGCCGTTTAGAAAAACATTATCAAATTTTATATGCAGGAAGTAATGGACGTTGTGCACACGAAATGATTGTTGATTGCAGAATGTTTAAAAACTTTGGCATCGAAGTAACCGACATTGCCAAAAGATTAATGGATTATGGTTTCCATGCACCCA
>CANJWU010000025.1 GCA_947478655.1 Sphingobacteriales bacterium
ATTGTAATTCAGAAAATTATCCTTCATATTCAAATTTCGTATAAAAATACTTATTGTATTTTGTACAATAAGTGATAAATTGCAATTTTTAGAATTATCTTAATTTAAACGTAAACATAACTAATTTTTTATAATATTATAAATATGTATTTAATAGCAGAAAGTGGCTCGACAAAATGTGATTGGATGTTGGTTGATCAACAAGGGAATTACATGGATTTATACAAAACAATTGGTTTTAATCCCTTTTTTCATAACAAAGAATTTATTTGCAATGAGTTAAATAAAGAGAAAGGATTAATGCATGTTGCACCTAAAGTAACGAGGGTTTATTTTTATGGAGCAGGATGTTCGAGCGATCATTATACTGGCATTGTAAAATCAGCCTTAACCATTATTTTTCCGAATGCCGAAATAGTAGTAGACCACGATATGTTATCTGCGGCATTTTCTACCTATGATGGCGAGCCTTGTATTACTTCTATTATTGGAACAGGATCTAACTCTTGTTATTTTGATGGAGCGGTAGTAACAGAAGAAGTGCCAGCGCTTGGTTATATTTTAGGAGACGAAGGAAGCGGAAGTTATTTTGGAAAAAAATTATTAACGGCATTTTTATATAAAAAATTACCAGCAGTCATTGCGACAGATTTAGTAAAAGAGTTTAATATTTCGAAAGCGATGATTTTCGAAAATGTTTACGAAAAGCCTAACGCAAACGTATACCTGGCAAGCTTTACAAGATTTATAGGCAAATACAAAGAAGAACCATTTGTAAAAGATATGTTAATACAAGGCATGCGAGATTTCTTAGTCAATCATGTATGTTGTTTTGAAAACTACAAAGAATTACCGGTTCATTTTATTGGTTCGGTTGCATTTCATTTTCAAGATGAATTAGCTATTGCAGCAAAAGAATTAGATGTGAGAATGGGTAGAATTATTAAACAACCCATTAAGAATTTAGTTGATTACCATATTCAATATATTTTTCCAAAAGTATCCTAATGCTAAAGGCTTGTATTTTTGATTTAGACGGTGTATTAGTTGATACCGCTAAGTATCATTTTATTGCATGGCAACGATTGGCCAATCATTTAAATGTTGAATTTACCGAATCGGATAACGAACAATTGAAAGGATTGAGCAGAGATGCTTCTATTACTTATATTTTAAATAAAGGAAATATTTTGTTGTCTGAACAAGACAAACAAAATTATATGGCTCAAAAAAACGATTGGTATTTAGCACTTGTCAATACCATGAACGAATCAGAATCCTTAGCCAATGCCAAAGAGCTACTAATTAATTTAAAACAGCACAATGTGCTGATAGCACTTGGTTCTGCTAGCAAAAATGCTAGGCTTATATTAGAGAAGACGGGCCTGCTTGGTTATTTTGATAGCATTGTCGATGGTACCCGAACTTCAAAATCAAAACCAGATCCAGAAGTTTTTTTAACTGCAGCATCAGATTTAAAGATTAACCCTAACGAAGCCATTGTTTTTGAAGACGCAATTAGTGGAATTCAAGCAGCAAACGATGGCGGTTTTTTATCTTTAGGAATAGGCGAAGCCCAGGTTTTAACACAAGCTGTTTGGGTTTATCAAGATTTAACAAGCTTAAATTTTCAAGTCCTAGCAAATTTATACAACAGTAAAAATTAATCAGCATGAAAAAATATTTTTCTGAAAATGAATGGCAAATTATTGAAAATGGATTTGATCCAAATTTTCACGAATCGGCCGAAAGTATTTTTAGTATAGGTAATGGCAAGATGGGTCAAAGAGGCATGTTCGAAGAGCAGTACTCTGGCAAATCTTTGCAGGGCTCTTATGTTGCGGGGGTATATTATCCAGATAAAACCAGAGTAGGTTGGTGGAAAAATGGTTATCCCGAATATTTTGCAAAAGTATTGAACAGTCCAAATTGGATTGGAATGAATATTATCATAGATGACGAAGTGTTAGATTTAGCAAAATTAAAAGTGGCTAATTTTAAACGTGTGTTGGATATGCAAAGTGGTTTATTGCAAAGGAGTTTTGAGGTAGCATTTTCGGGCAATAAATTAGTAGAAGTAAAAGTAGAAAGATTCGTTAGTTGTACACACGATGAAATGGCTTGTATTAGGTATCAAATCAAGCCCCTTAACTTTTCAGGTAATTTATCATGGACTAATTTTGTCGACGGTTTAGTTAAAAATATGGATTCAAATTACGATGAAATATTTTGGGATAGGATAGCAGAGGTAGCAGAGGCAAAGCATTTAGCCATTCAAGTAAAAACAAAAAAATTAGAATTTAGTGTAGCCGCTGGCTTCGAAATAAAATGTTTCGAAAATCAAGATTTGCAGCAAGATATTAATTATGCAACCAAACCTTGGTATGCAAATGCAGATTGGAAAATTGCCATGCAACAAGGCAAAACATATACGGTAGAAAAATTTGTATCTGTTGTGTCTAGTCTGAATTACGATACTGCAAATTTATTATCAGCATGTAAAAAAAATACGCAGCAAGCCATTCAATTAGGATACGATGCACTGCGCGAATTGCAAATAAATTATTGGCATAAGGTGTGGTCAAATTGTGATATCAAGATTGAAGGAGATATTGCCGCGCAACAAGGCATTCGATTTAATATTTTTCAATTAAGCCAAACCTATACGGGTGTAGATGAACGTTTAAATATTGGGCCAAAAGGTTTTACAGGAGAAAAATACGGCGGTTCTACTTATTGGGATACAGAAGCTTATTGCATTCCATTTTATTTAGGTACAAGTGATCCTAAAATCTCCAAACAATTATTGAACTATAGGTATAAGCAATTGCCTAAAGCCATTGAGAATGCGGCCAAACTTGGATTTGTAAATGGAGCTGCATTGTATCCAATGGTAACCATGAATGGCGAAGAATGTCATAACGAATGGGAAATTACTTTTGAAGAAATTCATCGTAATGGAGCAATAGCCTATGCTATTTATAATTACGAAAATTATACAGCCGATCAATCTTATCGTTCCGAAGGTGGTGCAGAAGTATTAACAGCTATTGCAAGATTTTGGACGCAAAGAATAACTTGGTCGGAAAGCAAAATGCAATATGTGATGCTTGGCGTAACGGGTCCAAACGAATACGAAAACAACGTCAATAACAATTGGTATACTAATTACATTGCTTGCTGGTGTTTAAAATATACTGCACAGGTATTATCAGAATGGAAGCAGAGCGATGCCGCTGCATATGCAGATTTTGTAACTAAAGTCGCATTCGACGAAACTACAGAGTTAGCTAAATGGAAGCATATTTTTGATGCTATGTATTTTCCAATAGACCAAAACAAACAAATATTTTTACAGCAAGAAGGTTACTTAGATAAAGAGCAACTTTTGGCTAGCGATTTAAACCCTTCCGAAAGACCAATTAATCAACATTGGAGTTGGGATAGAATTTTGCGTTCGTGTTTTATTAAACAAGCAGATGTTTTACAAGGTTTGTTTTTATTTGAAGATCATTTTGATTTGGCAACCTTAAAAAACAATTTTGATTTTTATGAACCCAGAACGGTTCATGAATCTTCTTTGTCGCCCTGTATCCATGTGATTCAAGCGGCAAAATTAGGCTATCAAGATAAAGCATACGAATTGTATTTGCGAACGGCTAGATTAGACCTTGACGATTATAATCATGAGGTGCATGAAGGTTTACATATTACAAGTATGGCTGGTACCTGGATGGCGGTGGTAATGGGCTTTGGCGGCATGAGGGTTATTGATGGATTACTTAGTTTTGCGCCCATGCTGCCTAAACAATGGAAAGGTTTTTCGTTTACCATTTGTTTTAAAGGAGCAGTTATTAAAGTGCAGGTGCAAGATCAAAAAGTAGATTTAGTTTTGCTATCTGGCAATCCAATGAGTGTACAATTGTTTAATGAAAAAATTCAACTAAATTAATTTTGATAAAAATGAAATCGCTTAAACTAGGAATAATTGGATTATTGTTTTTTGCGCAAAATACATTTGCACAAAATGCAATTGTTGGATTGGCTAGCCCAATTCAATTGCAACCCGACAGCACGCTTGTTTTGATTTCAGATTATTTTCCATTTCAATCAACCATAGATTCGGTTAAACTTTTTGATGGATTACAGCTTGGATATCTATCTAAAGATTCCCTTATTATCAAAGGAAGCTTGACTAATTTATACAGCACATTAGCAGTTTACATTGCCCAAGACAAATACGAAATTTTAATAAAACAATCGGCCAAAAAAAGTTTTAGCATGGACTTTAATTTGCCAATACCAGCCAATGAATTAGCAATTAAAGGCAGTTTTTCGGCTTGGGTTGCATCGGCAAATGGTTTAAAACCTGTTGGTCCAGTGCCAAGCAATCATTGGGTTTGGGAAGCCAAGGGTATTGATCAAGGCGCGCATCAATTTAAATTAATTGCAGATGGAAAAGAGTTAGACCCCTTGGGTTTAACTACCGTTCCAAATGGCTTGGGTGGAACAAATGTGCAAATACAAGTGGGGTCTACAAATACTAGTTTGCCAATTATTGCTACTAAAACTTTTGTGAATAATAATATTATTTTAACGGCTTCAAATTGCACACAAGTTTTTTGTTTTTGGCAAAATCAATTAATATATCATAGTACCAAAGTAAAGTCTGAAATAAAATTTGCTATTCCTGCTTTTGCAAAAGAATTAGATAGAAGTTTTATTAGGGTTTATGCAGCCAACGAAAATACGGTTTCGAATGACCTATTGATTCCATTAGCAAAAGGACAGGTGCTAAGCAGTACAGCAACATTAGAGCGCAGCGATTTACATGCGCAAATTTTGTACTTTCTAATGGTTGATCGTTTTGTAGATGGCGATACCACCAATAATCCTAAACGATTAGCCGATGTGTTGCCCATTGCAGATTATATGGGTGGCGATTTACAAGGGGTTAGTCAAAAAATAAAACAAGGTTATTTCGATGACTTAGGAATCAATGCCATTTGGTTATCGCCCATCTCAGAAAATCCAGCAGGTGCATTTGGTTTTTGGAATAAAGGAGTCACTACCAAATTTTCTGGTTACCATGGTTACTGGCCTACTTCTTATTCAAAAGTCGACGCAAGATTTGGAACAAACCAAGGTTTTCAATCATTGATTACTACTGCCCACGAAAAACAATACAATGTAATTTTAGATTTTGTTGCCCATCATATTCATACCGATCATCCATTATATAAGCAACATCCAGAATGGGTTACCCCATTGTATTTGCCCGATGGTTCTATGAATACAGAGCGGTGGGATGATTACCGTTTAACCACTTGGTTCGATACTTTTTTGCCCACTTTATTAATGGAAAAAGAAGCCGTAAGAGAAGTTGTTTCTGATTCTGTTTTATTTTGGATGAAAAATTTTGACATTGATGGATTTAGACATGATGCAAGTAAGCATGTGCCCGAAGATTTTTGGCGTTTATTGACTAAAAAAATTAAGCGAATTCAAGAAGAGAAAAAAAGAAATAACTTTTTTCAAATTGGGGAAACCTATGGAAGCCCTGCTTTAATTGGATCTTATGTTAATTCTGGAGAAATGGATGGGCAGTTTGATTTTAATTTATACGATGCGGCAGTGAATGCATTTGCAACTAATGGAGATGCAGCAAAAGATTATAAGCAATTGGCTTTAACATTAAATCAAAGCAGCCATACTTATGGCAGTCACCATTTAATGGGCAACATAACAGGCAATCAAGATAAGCCTCGATTTATTTCTTTAGCAGATGGATCGGTGAGTAATGCAGGAGATACCAAATTGCAAGGTTGGACCAATCATATTCAAAACAAAGGTGATTTAGGTTTTGATAAATTAGCCCAAATGATGGCCTTTAATTTAACCGTGCCTGGTGTTCCGGTTATTTATTATGGTGATGAAATAGGCATGCCGGGAGCCAACGATCCAGATAATAGACGCATGATGCAATTCAGCAATCTAAACGAAAATCAGCTGAAAATGAAAGAAATAACTAAGCAATTAATAGATTTTAGACGCAATAAATTAGAGTTAATTTACGGAGAACTTACTATATTGCCTATTCATGAAAATGTATTTGCTTTCGAAAGAAATTATTTTGGTAAAAAAACAATTGTTATTTTTAGTAAAACAAAGCAAACAATTAAATTGCCATTGACCGATGCACTTACTTGGACTAGTCAATTGGAACATCAATTAACAAAAGATAAAAAAAGTATTACCCTATCCTTAAAAGTAAACGATTTTGAAATTATCAGTAATTATTAATATGAAAAAAACACTTTTAGCATTATTCATCAGCTTGGCAAGTTTCATTACTTCCAACACCTCTGCGCAAATTGTACATCCTAAATGGGCCCAAAATGCAGTAGTATACGAAATAAATGTAAGACAGTTTTCGGAGTCTGGTAAAATTACTGCGGTAATAGATCAACTAGACAGGTTGAAAGGTTTAGGAGTAGATATTTTATGGTTGATGCCTTTGCATCCAATAGGAGAAGAGAATAGAAAAGGAACTTTAGGAAGCTATTATAGTGTAAAAGATTATAAAGCTTTCAATCCAGAATTTGGATCCGAAGGTGATTTCGAAATGTTTATGAAAAAAGCACATCAATTAGGTTTTAAAGTGATCATTGATTGGGTGGCCAACCATACGGCTTGGGATCATGCCTGGATTAAACAACATCCAGACTGGTACGAGAGAGATGCAACAGGTAAAATTCAATCGCCATATGATTGGACAGATGTAGCTAAATTAAATTATGCTTCAAAACCAATGAGAGCAGCCATGACAGAAGCGATGAAACATTGGGTAAGTAAATATGATATTGATGGATTTAGATGCGATGTCGCTTTTTTAGTACCTGTTGATTTTTGGAATGAAAATAGAAAAGCCTTAGAAAAAATTAAACCGATGTACATGCTTGCAGAGATGGAAGCCAATAACGACATCAATAAAACACCTGCTGCATATTACGCTTCTGCTTTTAATGCAAGCTATGCTTGGACATTTATGGGTGCCTCTGCAGATTTAGTTGCAGGAAAAAAATCGATGAATGAATTTAAATCAATCATGCAAAAAAATTATGCCGAATTACCTGCGAGTATGCATAAATTATTTTTCTTAACTAACCACGACGAAAATACATGGAATGCTACCATTCAAGAACGTTATGCTGAAAATTGGAAAGGCATTGCTGCACTAGTTTATACCTTGCCACAAAGTTTACCTTTAATGTATACAGGAGAGGAAGCAGGATTAGCAAGACGCTTAAAGTTTTTCGAAAAAGACCCTATTAAATATACCGAATGGAATGATACTTCAAGGTATTCATTCTATAGAAGTTTAATTAATTTACATCATACACAGCCAGCATTGAAAAACAATCAAGCAGGCAGCAAGTTTGAAGAGTTCAATTTACTTGAAGAGAATACAGGTTTAGTATACGCATACAAAAGAACTTTAGGCAAGTCTGAAGTTATTGTAATGATAAATCTTGCGCAAGAAACTGCACATTTTAATATAGAGGGACTAAAAATAGAGTTGAATAAATACCAATCAATAGCTAGTTCAGCAATTGATGAATTTCGCTTCAACGAACAAATTGAAATGCCACCTTATTCTTTCCTTATTCTGCATAAATAATTTATGAATCAATTAAAAGAAAAACCACTCTTAAGCATTGCTCAAATTTTTTATATGAGCTTTGGTTTTATGGGCATTCAATTTGGCTTTGCATTGCAAAATGGAAATGCCAGTGGCATCTTGCAAAATTACGGTGCACATGTCGAGCAATTATCTTGGTTTTGGTTAGTAGCACCACTTACAGGAATGATCGTGCAACCTATTATTGGTTATTATTCTGATAAAACTTGGAACCGTTTAGGTAGAAGAAAACCCTATATCTTAACAGGAACAATACTTTGCTGCATTGCATTATTATTATTGCCAAATTCGGCAAACTTTTTTCAAGTAAAATCTGCTTTAATGATTGGCGCCGGAATGTTAATGGTGATGGATGCCAGCATCAATATTGCCATGGAACCATTTAGGGCTTTGGTTGCGGATTGTTTACCCGATTCCCAGAATACTTTAGGTTTTTCTATCCAAACTTTTTTAATTGGTATAGGCGCCGTTTTAGGTTCTTGGCTTCCATATATGATGCATGAGTTTTGGGGCGTTTCTGCATCGGCTCCACAAGGCATGGTGGCAAATAATGTAACCTATTCTTTTTATGTAGGGGCTGTCGTTTTTTTAGTCTGTATTTTAATTACCATTTTATTTTCTAAAGAATATCCGCCTGCCGAATATGCGGCTTATCATGGGGAGTCAAAAGAAAAAGAAACAAAATTCACCAATATTTTTAAAGATTTTAAAAATATGCCGAACACCATGAAACAATTGGGTTTGGTACAATTTTTTAGTTGGTTTGCTTTGTTTACCATGTGGGTATATACCACACCAGCCATTGCACACCATGTATTTAAATTACCAATCGAAGATACCAATAGCGATACTTTTAGATCGGCACAAACATGGACGGGAATTATTTTTGGTGTGTATAATGCGGTTTCTGCAATTTATGCTTTATTACTTCCGCGAATTGCTAATTTTTTTGGAAAGAAAAAAACACATGCATTTTCTTTAATTGCTGGTGGCCTTGGATTATTAAGCATGTATTTTGCCGATAATAAATACGAATTATTACTAGCCATGGTAGGCGTAGGATTTGCTTGGGCTTCTATTTTATCTATGCCTTATGCTATTCTTGCAGGTAAAATTCCATCAGGAAAAATGGGCGTGTATATGGGCATATTTAATTTCTTTATTACCATTCCACAAATCATCAATGGAATAGTAGGTGGCCCAATTGTTAAATACTTTTACAACAACAACGCAATTTATGCTATCGTCTTAGCCGGTGTGTTTATGCTATGTGCAGCGATTTCCGTTTTATATGTTAGTGATGATACTGTTAGCCAAGCTGCGCTTTCGAATTAATTAATTTCTAATATTATTAATTCTTTGGCTCCAAGTTTTAATTTGTTAGCAACATTTACTTGTTGCTGATGAATAACATCATAAGCTGCAAAACTCGAATTGATTCTTTCTTTGAATCGATGTAAATCTATGTTTGCTTCATTGGCGTTGCTATTATAACTTACCATTACGGTTTTGTTGTTGCTATACCTAAAGTAAGTATACACACCATCTTGCGGCGCAAACTGCATAAATTTCCCATTAGCAATGGCATCGGAATTTGCTCTCCATATGGCTAAATTTTGAATGTAATTCCATAAATCATTTTCGCTTTCTGATCTACCACTGGCTTCGAATTTATTTTTCAAATCTCCTGGCCAACCACCCGAAAAATCTTCTCTAATAACACCATGCGGACCTTTACCTTGCATTAAAACTTCAGTTCCATAGAACATAGTCGGAATACCACGCATGGTTAGCATTACGCCTAATGCCGTTTTTAATTTATTAATATCGCCACCCACTTGCGAAAGAAAACGATCTTGGTCGTGGTTGTCTATAAAAGTTACATGGTGATATGGGTCGCGATATAAATAATCTTGACTTAAAGAATAATATAATTTGGAAACTCCTTCGGTCCAACCAAAGGCTTGTTGTACAAACTCGTCCATGGCAAAACAAAATTGAAAGTCTAAAACTTGTTGTAAGTCTTCCATTTTATTTTTCTCTTTTGGCGTAAAGTAAGATTGTAATGGTACGGCATGCTCCCAGATCTCCGCAAAAATGCTCATCTCGGGGTATTCTTTGCGTATGGCTTGGTAGCATTTTTTCATAAAACTTTCTTCCGGATAAGAATAGGTATCTATTCGAATGCCATCTACTTTTGCTTCGTTCAACCACCACAAAGTTTGTTGAATCATGTATTTTGCAATCAGCGAATCTTTTAAATTTAAATCCGGCATGTGTTTGTCAAACCAACCTTCGGTAAATATTTTTTTATCTATGGCAGCTGCATACGGATCCATTAAGGTATTGGCTCTATAATTGGTGCGTGTAAAAGTATCAAACTGATGAATAAAAGAAGGGAAGGGTTGATCGGTATTCATCCAATGACCATCACCAATATGATTATACACCAAATCAATAATTACTTTTTGATTTTGCTGATGACAAGCATTCACTAAATTAAAGTAATCTTGATTGGTACCATAGCGCGGATCCGTTTGGTAATGGTTGGTTATGGCATAACCATGGTAAGATTGTGAGGCTTCGTTATTTTCTTGAAAAGGCGTTAACCAAAGGGCTGTAGCGCCTAAAGATTTTAGATAAGGCAATCTTTCTTGAATACCTTTTAAGTCGCCTCCATGTCTATCAAATGGTTCTTTTCTATTATGAGAAGTTTCTGCATAATTTTTTACCACATCATTTTTTACATCTCCATTTGCAAAACGATCGGGCATGAGTAAGTAAATAAAATCGTTTTGTTCGAGTGCCGGAACGGGGCGGTTATTTTTTTCTTTGAGTTCAAAATTCAGGTTTAATTTTTTGCTG
>CANJWU010000026.1 GCA_947478655.1 Sphingobacteriales bacterium
GCTAACAGCGCATACAAAGGCATCAAGATGGAAGCCTTTCATCATTTAGTCGTATGGGGCGTAGTAACTTATGTGATTAAAAAAATACCATGTTCGCTTTAGTCGATTGTAATAATTTTTACGCTTCTTGCGAGCGTTTATTTCGGCCCGAATTAAATGGTCAACCGGTAGTGGTTTTATCGAATAACGATGGCTGTGTAATTGCACGCAGCAACGAAGCAAAAGCCATAGGCATCCCTATGGGCGCGCCCGCCTATCAATACGAAATGCTATTTCGTACACACAACGTAAGTGTGTTCTCTGCTAACTTTCCGCTCTACGGCGACCTCAGTAATCGGGTGATGCAAATTTTATCGGAGTACAGTCCCGAAATAGAAATTTACAGCATCGACGAATTATTTTTAAAGCTCGTTGGTTTTGATTTTTTTGATTTACAAAATTACGGAGTAAGCATGCGAGAAAAAGTATTTACCTGGACCGGCATTCCCATTAGCGTGGGCATTGCACCAAGCAAAGCTTTATCAAAATTGGCTAATCGCATTGCAAAAAAATATCCCGAAAAAACGGCAGGCGTATACATTATAGACAGCGAAGAAAAAATAATCAAAGCGCTCAAATGGTTGAAAATAGAAGATGTTTGGGGCATTGGTTCGCAGCTAAGTAAAAAACTAAAAGCCATTAATGTATTTAGCGCTTACGACTTTACATTGACCAACGATGCTTGGATTAAAAAAAATATGGGCATTGTGGGTATTCGTTTAAAAAGAGATTTACAAGGTTTACCTACCCTAGATTTAGAAAGCCTTGGCGCAAAAAAAAATATTGCTACCACCCGAACCTTCGACCGCAATACCAACGATTTAAATTATTTAGAAGAACGGGTATCTACTTTTGCAGTGGCTTGCGCCGAAAAACTACGCAAACAACAATCCTGTTGCAATAGTTTGCTGGTGTTTATTCATACCAATGGGCATCGACAAGATTTAGCGCAATACCACCAACATATTTTGGTGCAACTCCCCTTTCCTACTAACTCTAGTATCGAGCTTTCTCAATTTGCCACCGCAGCCTTAAAAAAAATATTTCATGCGGAATATCAATATAAAAAAGCCGGTGTAATGGTACAAGACATTACACCCGAATACCAAAAACAATTATCGGTATTTAATAATAGTAACGAGCTACATGCCCCACTGATGAAGGCATTTGATAAAATAAATAATATATTTGGTCAACAAAAAATAAGGTTAGGCTCGCAAGATCGTCGCATTTGGAAAATGAAACAAGAACGACTATCGCCTAGGTACACCACTAAATTAAGTGATATTATAATCGTAAAAGTATAATGTGTTTTCATTCTAAACAATCACAAACTGCGCAAGCACTCGAGCATCGATTCAAAGCTAAAGTGGCCGATGGCATTAGCATTGAGCCTACTATCTATAATGGTTTCAGCTTTCCAAAAACACCCATCATTACCAAGCAGCAACCCGATAAAATTATTTTATCGAATTGGGGACTCATGCCTAGTTGGGCTAAAGATACCAGCTTTAGAAAAAACACCTTGAATGCCAGAGTAGAAACCCTTCAAGAAAAACCTTCTTTTAAAAACTATGTACAAAATAGGTGTTTAATAATTGCCGATGGATTTTTTGAATGGAAATGGTTAGATGAAAAAGGATTAAAAAAAGAAAAATATTTTATTGAATTGCCCGAGCAGCAAAGCTTTGCATTTGCAGGTATTTGGAGCCATTGGCTAGACCAAAGTACAGGAGAAATTCAACACACCTATGCCATGCTAACCATGCAAGCCAACGCACTCATGAGCGAAATTCATAATACTAAAAAACGCATGCCCATTATTGTTTCGCCAAACGCAGAGCAGCAATGGCTTGCGCGTGGAGATTTGTATATTGCGAACGATTTATTACAAGCGCATTTGGTTTAGCGAAAAAAAATCATTTAAAATGAAAAACCTACATCTTCGCAATTCGCTGAAACACCTCTCCTGCTTTAATCACATAGATACCATTAGCGAATTCAACTAAATCAATCATGCCATTTCCGAGCATTTCTTTCCTTAACATTAAATTTCCTTGCACATCGTAAAGCTCCACTATATTATTTTCGATATCGCTCAAGCCCTGCACATAAATAATATTGTTAGTTGGATTTGGATAAATTTTAATTTTATTTTTAGTCGAGTTATTTACTCCAACTGTTTTTACAAAAGTGTTACAAACGGAAGAATCTACGCAACCTAAATAAGTAATTAAACACTTGTAAGTACCAGTTGCAGCAGGTGTAAAGGTTTGAGCAGTTGCCCCTACAATTGGCAGTCTGGTAAAACAATTTACCCATTGGTATTCTGCGCCTGCTAAATTCGCTTCCAAATAAGTTGTTTTATTTGCAACGCTAACATCAAACTTAATAATGAAAATATCCAACACCACAATCGAATCACAATTTAATGCTGTTTTATAAACCACAGAATCGGTTGTTGTAGTGGTGTATACTTTACCGTTTTTATCCCAAGTAAAAGTTTGACAAGCAATCTCAGATTGAACAATTCTGAATGCAGGAGATATTTTTAAATGTAGCGCAACTAAAGAATCACAGCCTTTTGAGGTAACCAAAACAGCATTATAAACTCCTGTTTTATTATAGGTTAAGCCAGTAGCCGACCAAGTGTATGGGCTACATTGGTTGATGTAAAAATCAGTAGAATCTTTTTTATTAATGGTTAAGTTTAAAGTAATTAAAGAATCACATCCTCTTGCATTTTTTATAATTGCATTCGCTTGCGTACTTTGTGTATAACGCTGGTTATTTTCTGGCCAAGTATAAAAATCGCATGCGCTAATATTTTGAATCGTTGGCGGAATTGGATTGACTGTTAAATTTAAAGTGATAATGGAATCGCAACCGCTGGCTGTAAGTATTGTATCTGCATAGCTTCCAGAGGCTCCATAGGTTTGACCATTGAGCGCCCAAGTAAAAGTATCGCATGCCTTAACCGTTATACTACTTCTTAAAATATTGGTAATCGTTAAATTTAATTTAATGATCGAATCACATCCATTGGCTTTTGCCATTCTTCCGATATAGGTTCCGCTGGTATTATAAGTTTGATTCGTAACTGGCCAAGTATAGGCGTTGCATTTAGTTAAATTTATTTTATTGATACTCAAGCCTGCAGCTAAGGTTTTTCCAGCAACAAAATTAGAAGTAGAACCAGTAAGCGTAAAACCATTTAAAGCACCCGTACCAAAAGTATTTCCATAAGAGGAGATACTGGTATTACTGGTATTCGAAGTTCCTGGCGCTCCTTCATTCATCGGAAAATAAGCCACCAAATTAGGAGTCGAATTACACAATTCTACATTTCTATTATTGGCAATTTGCGAAGCCGTTCGGGCTACATTCCAAACCCTTACCTCATCTATGGTACCATTAAAATAATGAATGCCATCGCATCTTCTGCCAATTTGAATATTTCCAGTTGCAGCTGTATTGACTGTCACTGTTAAATTACCAGATGCTTCTAAATTTCCATCTAAATACAATGCTACTTTGGTTGTTGCTAATGGGTCGTAAACGCCTGCCACATGGTGCCATAACCCGTCGTTTACAGCAGTAGTACCATTGATCCCATTGCCTTCCACTTCTAATCGAATGGCATTATTATTTAAAATATTCAGCGTGAAACGAGTGCCTGTAGACATGAGTCCCATTTCTACAATTACCGTTTGTACACCTCCAGCCGAAGGGTTACTATTAGCTGTTGTTTTGATCCAAGCCTCTACCGTTTTAGCCGTATTTCCAGCAATTGGAGAAATGTCCGACATCACATAATCGTCTGTTCCATCGAAATATAAACCTGCATTTTGTGCTATTAATTTATTAGAACATATTGATAAGAAAAAAAATAATAAAATGGAAAGGAAGTTGCGAGTATTCATATTGCTTTCGTTAAATCTTCAGATAAAATAATAAGCAATTTAAAGAATTTTAAATAAGGAAAAGCTCCAAACGCTAAATAATAAGGAATGTAGCCTTTGGAGATTAAAAATTGGCCTATATTTAAAGAATAAAACCCATTATTGCCATGAATATCGATAGCAAAAAACTCTTACATGCCGAAAGCGAGCAACTCATTAAACTGCAAAGCATTGTTAAAAAAACCATCGAAGATGAAAATTTAATCATCGAACATTTATTAAATCCACCGAAAGATATTTTAACCAATGGGCAAGAAATTTCGGATAAAGTAGCCCGATTTGGCGGTAGTTGGTCATTCATTATTTCCTTTTTCATCATATTAATTAGCTGGATCGTATATAATTCTATGTCTAGTGCCACAAATACCTTTGATCCTTTTCCATTTATTTTAATGAATTTGATTTTGTCTTGTATTGCGGCTTTACAAGCACCCATCATTATGATGAGTCAGAACAGACAAGAAGAAAAAGATAGGAAACGCAGCGAAAACGATTATTTAATTAACCTAAAAGCAGAATTAGAAATTAGATCATTGAATCAAAAAATAGATTTGTTATTAGCAGAACAAATTAAAGTGCTTTTTGATAGTCAAGCCAAACAATTAGAACTCTTAAAAAACATCGAAAAATCTATAACAGAAAAGCATCAATAAGTCAATTAACTTTTATGCTGATGGTATTTATTAAAAAGTTCCGCCTTACTGTTAATTTGAAGTTTTTTGTATACTGATTTAATGTATTTACGAACAGTATCAATGGAAATCTGGTATTTATCTGCTATTAATTTATAGCTTAAACCATCTATAATGCCTTCAACAATTTGCTTTTCACGATTATTCAATTCATCTAATAAGGAGTATTGTGAATTTAGCGGCTCGAAATCCTTACGCGCTATCACTTTTGTAACTGCTGTACCATTCGTGTTTAATTCGATAATGGTTTGTTTTATATTATCTAATAAAGATTTTTCTCCTGAATAACTGCCTTTATCTTCATTTAAGGTTATCAAAACATCATCGTTATCGTTAATGACTCCAAACATAAGAATGTTAGCTGATGGGTGTTTAGCATTAATAATTGGAATAAGTTCGGTTCCGGATTTTTTGGGGTATTTAATATCTAATAAAAAAAGAGTTGGAACATGTGTGAGTGTGGCCGCTTCGTAACTTTCTGCGGAACTAAAAACGGAAATATTTGCAAATTCTGATTGTGCTTTAAAATACTGACTTAAGGCCAACTGAATATTTAAATCATCTTCTATTAAAACTAAATTCATATCGCAAATTAAGTATAAATATTAAGCTATATTGAAGGGTACATGTTTATGTACTGGCTTTAATTGCTTAATATTAAAATAATCCATTTTTATCCATTATTAATATTTTATCAATAAAAAGGCATATATTGGTTTATGCAAAACGATGATATAAAAAAACTTGTGGAAACCAGATATGGAAAGAATATTGCTTTCTCTAACGAGTGCGAAGAACTTTCTATGCATATCAAAAAATCTATTCAAGCAATCATTAGCCCACAAACACTGCGTCGATTATTAGGTTTTATTGATGATGGTGTGCTCCCATCTAAAAGAACGCAGCATTATATCAGCGTATATTGTGGTTTTCAAAATTATCAAGAGCTAGCAAAAAAACTGAGCAATAAAAAGGAAGAGACAGAATCTGGGAAAGATGAAATATCATTAATTAAACAATTTTACAATATTGAACTTTCGGACAATACCATTGATATTAATTACCAAAGAGCTTGTGGAAATATTGCAAAAATTATTCTCAAAAACCCCAAATTATTCGAAGAATTATCCGGCTATTTAAGTAAAAATCCCGTTAGTCAAGTTTATTTTTTCGAACGATTTCCATTTATCTCCGGTTTATGTAATGGTTATGTAATCCATCTAAAAAAATATTTGCAAGAAAAGAAAACAACAGAAGCTAAATTATTTGCTAATTGCTTATTCTTTTTAGGGGCCTATTTGTCTTGCAATTTAAAAGATCAAAAAAAATATTTAGATATTATCAATGCCATTCAAAATATAGATAAGCTTCACCCTTTCCCTATTGCAAGAAAAATAATGTCTAATATTCTTTATTCGTTTCAAGTTGGAGATACAGAAAGCATTAGGCATTGGACCAAAAAAGCATTTGAACAAGAAAATAAATATCAAACAGAATGGAAATCCAGAAATATTTTTCCCTTCTATCACTATTTAATGGTTGATTGTTTCAATTTAATTGGTGATTATGAAACTTCTATGAAATTCATAAAAATAGCGGAGCTCGATTATAAAAGTTATAACGATGGCACGATAGAAACTGGTTATTACGAGAGCTTTGATTTAATGAAAGCAATTTGTATCTATCATTTAGGAGAAAAAAATGATGCCAAACGAATTTTAAATAGAACAGATAGCAGTGCTTTACAATTTACTTTTTATGAATACCATTTAATACATCGCTTAAGGCTAGAAATAAAAATGTGCAGCAATGCAAGTAGTGTAAAAAAACAAAAACTCCAAAAAGCCTTAGCCGATTTAATTATTAAAACGGGATTTACTCAGCTTGCGCTTTAAATCATCTCCGCCTTTCCTAATTAATTTCCTTATTTTTGAAATATGGAAAACTTCAATATAACTGGCGAATACATTCAACTCAATCAATTATTAAAAGTAATTGGCTGGGCAAATGATGGCGCGGAAGCCAATCAATTAATAGACGATGGGATGGTTAAAGTAAACGGCGAAGTTGAATTTAGACGCCGAAACAAACTATTTCCTGGTTTCAATGTAACTTTTAGTGGAAAAAAAGTAGAAATATTAACCGAAGTTAAATAATTCCTTAAATTTGAGGTTTATTAAAATTGGCAGCATTTTTGTTGTCAAGTTCCTTAAAACTCCTATTATGAAGAAAATTGTACTCAGCTTATTTTTGCTTTTTGTTGTATTCAGTGTTTTTAATTTATTAGCACCCAATGCCATTTCTGAACCATCAGGATCACCTGCTGGAAATACAGGCTCACCTTCAGATGCTACTACCTGCGCAGAGTCTTGCCATGGTGGAAGTGCTGTTACACAAGCAGGCTTAATTACTTCTAACATTCCAACCGCTGGCTATACGCCAGGATCAACATATACCATTACCGCATCGATTAGTGGATCTGGAAATAAAGGATTTCAAGTTTCACCCCAAAACACTGCAGGTACGCTATTAGGCTCTTTAATTGCGGGTACAGGTTCAAAAATTGTTGGCGTTAAATATGTCACACATTCTTCTGCAAAATCAGCATCTGCCGCATCTTGGACTTTTCAATGGATTGCACCTGCAGCAGGAACTGGAAGTGTTACTTTTTATGGTGCCTTTGCAATTACACAAAGTACTACAAAGAAAAGCACATTAGTAGTAAACGAAGCAGTAGTAGTTGCTGCCCCTACAATTAGCAGCTTTACCCCAACAAGTGCTGTAGCTAGCGCTACGGTTACCATCACCGGTACAGGTTTTACTGGTGCCACTTCTGTTAAATTTGGTGGTACGGCAGCAAGTTCTTTTAATGTGGTTAATGCTACCACAATTACAGCTATAGTAGCAAACGGTTCAACAGGCGATGTTTCTGTAACCACCGCTGCAGGAACAGCAACTAAGGCAGGATTTGTATTTGTTGCTGCCCCTACAATTACCAACTTTACACCAACTAATGCCGCAAGTGGCGCAACTGTTATCATTACAGGTACAGGTTTTACAGGTGCCACAGCTGTTAGTTTTGGTGGAACTGCAGCAAGCTCTTTTAATGTAGTCAATGCCACTAGTATTCAAGCAGTGGTTGGCACTGGTACATCGGGCGATATTTCGGTAATTACTCCTGCAGGTACAGCTACTAAAGCTGGTTTTGTTTTTGTAGTACCCCCTACCATCACCCAATTTACGCCTACTTCAGCTAAAATTGGCGAAACGGTAACTATTTTGGGTACCAACTTTACAAATGCAAGCGCAGTAAAGTTTGGCGGTGTTAATGCAAGAACATTTACGGTTCAAAATGATAATTTAATTACTGCCTCTTTAGCAAATGGCGCAAGTGGTAATCTACAAGTTGTTACTCCGAATGGAACAGCCACTATTAATGGATTTACATTTTTGAAAACTATTAGAATAAAATCATTCTCTCCAGATTCTGCAAAAACAAATGATACCATTACCATTACAGGTGAAAACTTTACAGAGGTAATAGATGTGGCATTTGGTGGCACTGCTGCATCTAGTTTTACTATTTTAAATGATACCATGATTTTGGCAGCAGTTGGCGCAGGATCTACTGGAGACATTAGTTTGAAGGACAGCACAGGTTCGGTAAATGCCCCAGGTTTTGTTTACCTAGCCGTACCAAGTATTGGATCATTTAGTCCAACAACTGCTAAAAGAGATGAAATAGTATCCATTTATGGAAACGAATTTTTAGAGGTGAGCAATGTGCTTTTTGGAGGTGTTGCTTGTAATAGTTTTACCGTGATTTCAAATACCCAAATAGATGCGCGCGTTGGTAATGGCAACAGTGGTAATGTAACCGTTGTTTCAGCAAATGGATCAGATTCAAAACCTGGATTTATTTTTGGAACAAGCATTGGAATTAATCAGCAGGGCAACACAACTGGTTTATTAAAGGCCTACCCTAACCCAGCTAACAATAATATTCAAATTCAAATTCCAATTTCTACAACAAATAGTAAAATTGCGATCTACAATTTATTAGGGGAAGAAATTTTTAGCCACGAAATTGCAGCTCAAACAAATGCTATTTTTATTAATCTAAATGACTGGAAAGCGGGAAGCTATATTATTAGATGGAATGATCAAAGTACTACACTAAGTAGTTCATTCCTTAAATCAAATTAAAAAAGGAATAACCAAAATAGTAAAGAGGAATAAGTTAAACTTATTCCTCTTTTTTTTCTTCCAATAAAAATTTATGCAATAAACCCATCGACACGTAAAGTGTAGGTGCAATTAGAAATTCATTGATTTCAAATAAGATCACCCTAATATTTAAAGGTAATGGATGTACAATCCAGTCAAAAGCGCCAAAGCTGATAATAATAAAGATGCCGGAGATATGCACAATATGCCAAATGGTTTGCATCCAAGCAATTTTTTCTAAATTCAATTGTCTTAATCCAATTAAGTAAACTGTAATCAACATCGTAAATTTAATCAGGTGTCTAATTTTACGTGGAATTAATTCGAAGTTTGGCGACTCAAAGAAGAAAAGATAATATGCACTATACAGTAAAAACAATACCGTTAAACCAATCCAAAATTTTCTAGGCATGTTGATTAATTTTTTGATTGATTTGTGTAAAACGAACCCATAAGAAAAATACAATTCCATATACCATTACCTTAAATAAATAATGGTGGGCAAAAAATAAAACTTTAGGATTAAAATAGGCAAACATGGCTAGCCCTGTGCATCTTAATATGTTCACCATAACAATTAATATTAAACCTAAAAAACCATATCTGATTTTCAGCCATAAAGATGCTGGATAAGCAATGAGAAAACCAATAAATAAAATAAATAAACTCAAACCATTGCAACCATCTGCAATACCGATTAATTTCATTCCATCTGCAAAAATGGTAGTTTTTAAATAATCAAATTCTAGGGCTTCTACTTTTTCTCTTTGCAAAACTTCTTTCACTACAATCGAATGTCCTGGCATCAATTTTTTAACACACCAAGCAGTTGCATTACCCGTAAACATAGAAAGTGGTTTATCGATTATACGAGTAGGTGCTAAAAAACCTAAGTAAACAACTTGCCAAACAACTAACAAAACCAATGCTTTGCTTGCAAAAGTTTTTACCGGTTTTGGTATTTCATTGATAGCCTTAATTGCTTTGTGTAAGTAATTCATATCTTAAGTTAAACATACAATATTAAGAAATTAATTTAATTTCAATATTAATTCTAAATTGTCTAAATTTTTTTCTTTTCTTAATTTTATAGCTAATTTTAAAAAAAAATATATAAATGAAAAAAATAGCTACCCTGTCTTTTGTATGCATCATTGCTGCAATTATGTTAAGTTTATTAAGCAATCCTGCAAATTCTAACCCAGAAGGTGCCCCAGCGGGTAATACAGGTTCACCAGCAGACGGAACAACTTGTTCAAAATCTGGCTGTCATAATGGAACTGCAGTTACGCAAGCGGGCATCATTACTTCGGATGTACCAACATCTGGTTACATTCCTGGAAGTACTTATAACGTCACCATTTCCCTAAATGGTTCTGGTAAAAAAGGATTTCAAGTTTCACCACAAGATATCAATGGCAATGTAATGGGTAGCTTAATAGCAGGTACTGGTACAAAAATATTAGGAACAAAATACATTACCCATTCGGCGGCCAAAAGTACTACGAGCTCTACATGGACTTTTAAATGGATTGCTCCTGCTGCAGGTAAAGGTGCTGTAACTTTTTATGGAGCATTTGCAATTACTCAAAATACTACTAAAAAAAGCACC
>CANJWU010000027.1 GCA_947478655.1 Sphingobacteriales bacterium
ACCAAATACAGTAGTATTAACCAACATAGCCCTTTTAGATGGGCCGGTAAACCATCCTTTGTTTAATTCCCCTTCGGGTTCGCATGCGCCTAAATATTTCCATGTTCCATCGACCCAAGCTTCTACCCAAGCATGGTTGTCGTCGCAATGCGCCCAACGGGGTGTATAACATTGACGAGCAGGAATACCAACCGAACGCAATGCAGTGACCAATAAAGTTGATTCTTCGCCGCACCTACCAAAAGTAGATTTTACACAATTTAAAGGAGAGGATGTTCGATCGTCTGTAGATCGGTAAATTACTTTTTCGTGGCACCAGTGGTTTACCTCCAAAACGGCTGCTTCCATGGATAAGCCGGCTACCCTATCTTTGAGCGCTTGGTAAAAAACCAAACGAGCCGTATCTAGCGTTTCGGTATTTACTCTAATGGGCAACACAAAATGTCGATAAATATTTTCTGGAATTTTATCGGCCCAAGGCATGCTTAGTTTTGCCTGCGCAGACGATTGAATATTTTTCAAATAAAATTCGCCATCGTAATCTGCTAAATCTGACAAAGGCATATAGGCATATAAAAACTTCAAGGCTTCGGTTTCAAAAGGACTCAAGGATTTATTAAATACATGAAAGAGTGCCGAATCTTTATTTACAGCTAGCGCTTTTTGTCTTTGAAACTGACTATCTACTTTTGCTAAATAATTAGTGTCGGTAATTAAATGCATTTCTTTTTGGCAAGCAGTAGCTGCAAACATGCAAACAATCAAAAAGATTAAGTTCCTAATTCTCATATGAATTTATTTAATAAATACTAATTTCATCTACGAATAACCAAGCCTCACTCCCAGCCGCTTCGTGCCATTCGGGACATTTATCCACTTTTTTTGCAATCAATTTCACATAGCGTGTACTTGTATTTGACAATTCGAAGCTAAAGTTTTGCATACTTGTTTCGCTCACATTTTGAGGGAACTTATTTTCAAGTACTTTAAATAATTTAAATTGAATGCCATCGCTCGAAGTATATAAGGAAACACTTTCGGGAAATAAAATCCAAGATGGCATACTTTGTAAAAAATGCGCTTGAATCCTGTTGATTTTTTGATTTTCCCCTAAATCTATGATGGCTTCTAAATTATTTTGCTGAAAACCTAACCAAAGTCCATCATGAAAATCAATCGAACCAATGAGCCCATCGACTAAAGAATTCGCACCATTGGCTGCATAATTATCGCTTGCCTGCGCTTTAATGGAACAAGGCATTGCAATGGCTTGGTGAATATCGAACTGACGGCTAAAGACTTCTAATTGGTTAGTGTCTATTTGTTGAATAGCCGCTTTTAAAATTCCAGCCTGTTGCAATTGAATTGCTTTTTGATAAGGCATTGCCTTTGGATTTCCAATTTGCGGAAGTGATTGATCTAAAGTATATAAAATTTTTAAATCGGTTTGGGCAGGAATTAATTCTACTTGAAACGATTTATTTATTGGATTGGATTGAATCGAAAAAGTGATGGCTTGTTTATCAAAACCATATTGAATACCCAATGCGGTTAAGCGAGGGTAATGCGATTCCACTCTTTGATTGAACGCTTCGAAATGGCGGGGCATGGGATTTGTCCAGAGTACTTCTGCTAAAGCTAATAAGCGTGGAAACACTTTCGAATCAACTAAGTTTTGTGGTGCTTTTTCGGTCCACATATTGCATTCTCCCCCTAAAATGTGTTTTTCATTTTCGGCCGAAATGCCTGCTGGTATTGGATTAAAACTATATACTTTAGCTAAATCTATCGACTTTAAAGAATAATCAAAATAGCAATGACTAGTTGGCGATACAATGGCATCGTGTTGCGAATTGACTGCTTCAATAGCACCCTCAACACCTCGCCACGATTGAACTGTAGCATTAGGTGCTAAACCACCTTCTAAAATTTCATCCCAACCAATAATTTTTTTCCCATTTGCATTCGCAAATTGTTCGATGCGTTTGATAAAATAACTTTGTAATTCGTGCGCATTTTTAAGTTTTTCGTTTTGCATTCTTAGCCGACAAGCCGCGCAGTTTTCCCAACGATATTTAGGTGCTTCGTCGCCTCCAATATGAATATATTTAGAAGGAAATAAAGCAAAAACTTCTGTTAGTACATCTGTTAAGAAAACAAATGTGCTATCGCTTCCAGCACAATAAATATCTTTAAAAACGCCCCAAGTATTTGCAACCGTAATTGGTGCTTTGGTGCAAGAAAGCCATGGATAAGCCGCAATGGCTGCCATAGAATGGCCTGGCATTTCAATTTCTGGAATAACTTCGATGTTTAATTTAGCGGCATAAGCCACCACTTCTTTGATGTCTGCTTGCGTATAAAATCCACCATAAATATTCCCTTCTTTTTCTTTTCTGAAAGCACCAACAGTGGTAAGTTTTGGATATTTTTTTATCTCTATTCGCCAAGCTTGATCTTCGGTTAAATGCCAATGAAATTTATTCATTTTGTAATAAGCCAATACATCTAGATAATGAAGTATAAAAGCTTTGTCCATGAAATGTCTACAACAATCTAAATTGAGCCCTCTCCAAGAGAATTTAGGATAGTCGGTAATTTGTAGACAAGGTAATTGAAACTGCAGCAGGCTTTTTACGTTGCCATTATTTTCTATTGCTACAGGCAACAATTGCCTCATACTTTGTATGCCGTAAAATACGCCAGCCAAACTATTTCCAATAATACTCACCTTATTTTTAGTGATAATTAATTGATAGCCTTCTGGGCTAGGAAGCCCCAAATTTGGAGCAATGCCAATATATATCACATTGTTTTCGGGTGAATTTTTGGTACTTACTTTAAAGGGTAAATTTGTTGCCTTTGCCAAAAATGATTGTAAATAAATAGCAGTATTTTTTAATTCCGAATTTTTATGATCAAAAACGAGTTGTGTGTTTTCATTAAAAATAAATTGCCCTTGACTGCGTGTAATTTTTTGGGGAGCCGGTATAATTTGAATATCTGTTGAACTTTGTTGGGCTAAGAGTGTAGCTGGAAATAATCCAAATGCAAGCACAAAAAGTTTTAATATATTTTTTTTCATGTTTTTTATTTTTGATGCGGAATAAATAATAATTTTTCGAATACCAGCTCTTGACCGGCTAATGGCCGAACCTGTAATTTTATGTCGTTAAATCCTTTATTTATGCTTATTTGACCTATATATATTGGTTTGTACAAATAAGCATTGGTATAAGTATAGGCCGTTCGGGCTGGAACTTGAAAAAGCAAATTACGCGTGCTGTCTATTTGTATGCTACCCGATATATTACCTTTTAATTCGTTGGCACTTGCTGCTTTTAAATATACATCGTACAAATTTGTATTGGCCATCGAAAAATGCCATTGGATATTATTTAAAGAACTTTGTTGATTCCATTTTTTCAATAACATTTTATCAAAATATTGCACCAACATATTTTCTTTTTTACTCAACGGATCAAAGCTTGCTGCCTCTGGTAATAATTCGATTGTTTGAGCAGCAGCATATAAAGGGAATTGCGATTTTAATTCGGGAAGGCCAGCAGTCTCAACGGCAATAACGGTTGCAGCATCATCTATTTTTATTCCATTGCAATCTATGATACATTGGTTGTTTGAAATATGATAGGGCAATTCTTTTTTAGATGCAAGATGGTAAACCTTGGTGATGTTATTTTTCAATAGTGGCATAGCCAATTGACGATTAGATGGCATTAAAAAAGCATGCAAATAAATCGTGTTTCCTTTAGTGGTACTTGCACCATAAAATGGCAATTGTTCGAAGATGCTGGCTTTGGTTCCATAAATAGCATTCCCATTTTCTTTTAACCATTTACCCATAGCCAATAATCTTTCTTGAAACTCAGATTGAATACTGCCATCGGGTTTAGGGCCTACATTTAATAGTAAATTGCCTCCTTTAGAACAAATATCTATGAGCAATCTAATGAGTCCTCTAGCAGATTTAAACTCTGTACTGTATGGGTCGTAGCCCCAACTATCGTTAATGGTATAACATAATTCCCAATTAACGGGTTTACCATTTTCGTTTTTAAGACCTGTTGCAGGCACTGCATTTTCGGGGGTTTTAAAATCTCCTTTTACATACCTACTCAATCGGTTATTGATTAAAATACTTGGATTTTTATCACGAATCATTTGATCGAGTGCTACACTTTCTAAACTATCATGTGTATTTTCCCATTCACCATCGAACCACAATAATGAGGGATGGTAGCGATCGATAATTTCGGATACTTGATTTTTAAAAAATAGTTTATAGTTATTTGTATTTGCTAATTCCTTTGGTCGATTATCAAAATAGCGACGCGGTAAATAATCTGGATGATGCCAATCCATAACCGAATAATATACCCCAAAAGGCAAACCTTTCTTTTGTAAACAAGCTTCACTTAATTGCGCCAGAAAGTCAATACTGTAAGGGCTTTTAAAAGAATTGAAATCGGTATATTTTGATTGATACATCGAAAACCCTTCGTGGTGTTTAGCCGTAAAAACAAGGTATTTTGCACCAGCTTCCATAAATAATTGAACCCATTGATTGGCATTGAATTGGCTTGGAGCAAATTGGCTTTGTAGTTTTTCGTAATCGGCTGCTTGTATTTCGAAATGATTTTGCGCCCATTCGGTATAACCAATTTGTGCATACAATCCATAATGCACAAAAATGCCAAATTTAGCATCGTTATACCATTGCGAATTTACGGCTGTTTGCGCCTTTCCTAATTGGAAAAACAAGCATAAAAAAATAAAAAATAATGGTGTTTTTTTCATCTTATTCTATAGCAATTTCGTCTGCAAAAATCCATGAAATGCCTCCGGCGCCTAAGTGCCAGCTTGGACATTGACCAATAGTTTTTGCTGTAATTTTTACGTACCTCACTTTTGTTGCATTAAAACTTTTAACAAATGCATGAATTAATTTGCTCGCATCGTCTTTAGCCGCATCAAAATGAATAGCATCAAATGCTGTAAAATGCTGGCCATCTGTTGAAATAGCATAAGTCACCTCTTTGGGTAAAAAGATCCAAGAACCTTGGTCTTGCAAAAAAGTAGTGGCAATTTGTTGTATGTTTTTTATTTCTCCCAAATCTACCGTGGCGATTAAATCAGCCCCTTGAAATCCTTGCCATGCGCCAGTTTGAAAGCTTGTAGTTCCTTTAATAAAATCAACTAATGTATTCGGTCCTGCTGCTGCATATTGCGGTGCATAAGCATTTTGCAATTGCACCTTTCGATGATCTAACATTTTAGTATGCACCGACTCCACCGTTTTAGAGGGCAAAGCATTGGCGGAAATGGCCAACATTTTTATTGTAGATGATTGTTTTATAAAAAATGGTTGGCTATATAAATTTGATTTAGAATTGGGTACATCTCCATTGAGCGTATAGTAAATTCGCGCATTAGGACTAATACTTTGCATAGCTACTAAGGTAGAATCATAAAAGGTACGCGAGGCTTGTTGGATATAAGGTGCAGCTGTTATCTGATGATCTTGAATAGCGGTAGCAGCGCCACTTTCTGCTGCCCAATTTTTATTGGCCGTATCGGACATCTGAAATACAAGTTTGCCACCGTTCATAATTGTTTGATGCGAAATATGACTTTGATTGAATTCGACTTGATTTAATTTTGCTGATTGTATGTATTTATGCTGATTGAATTTGTCTTTCGCTTTAATAATAAATTTCTTACCATTTTCTAAATGAATGGTTACTTCTTCAAACATGGGTAAACCAATTTCATAATTGGGCGAGCCTGGCGTTACCGGATATAGACCCATGGCAGACCATACATACCAAGCAGACATTTGACCACAATCTTCGTTACCGATTAAACCAGCAGGATTATTACGATACATTTCTTGCGTAATCGTATTTACTAGACTTTGTGTTTTCCATGGTTGCCCAACGGCATTAAACAAATAAGCCATATGATGACTTGGTTCGTTACCATGTGCGTATTGTCCTATTAATCCAGTAATGTCGGCTTGTTCTCTTCCAGTAGTAACTGTATCGGCCATAAAAAGTTGCATTAATTTTGCTGCAAATTGTTCTTTCCCTCCCATCAAATTTATTAAGCCATTGATATCTTGAGGAACCATGAATGCATATTGCCAAGCATTGGCTTCTGTATAATTAAAATTAACTTCGTAAGGATTAAATGGACTGATCCAAGTATTGTTAATTCTTGCACGCATAAATCCTTGTTCTTGGTCAAAAACATTTTTATAATATTGTGCGCGTTGTATAAAATTTTGATAATCTTTTTCGTTCCCTAATGCTTTTGCCATTTGGGCAATACACCAATCATCGTATGCGTATTCTAGCGTTTTAGAAACAGATTCAGCGGCTATGTCTGCTGGTACAAATCCATATTTTCGATAAGCATTTAAAGAAAGCTCATATTGATTAGCCGATTTTTTCATGGCTTCAAATGCTTTGACAACATCGTATTGACGAATACCTTTGAGATAGGCATCGGCAATAACCGAAACAGCATGATAGCCAATCATACAATTTGTTTCGTTACCCGACAACTCCCATACCGGAAGCAAGCCACCTTGTGCCGTTTGATGAATAAATGTTTGAATAAAATCGTTGCTTCTTTTTTGATCGATCACCGTTAACAAAGGATGCTCGGCACGATAGGTATCCCATAACGAAAAAACAGAATAATTATTGAATTCTTTGGATTGATGTATTTGCAAATCTCGGCCCCTATATTTACCATCTACATCGTTGTACACATTAGGACTGAGCATGGCATGGTACAAGGCGGTATAAAAAATCTTTTTTAATTTTACACGAGGATCTTTGATGGTAATTTTACCTAATTCGCGGTTCCAATTTGCGTTAACATTGGCAAGTACTTTTTCAAAAGATTGGTTCGCAATTTCCGTTTCAAGATTAAGTCTTGCACCAGCTTCGCTTACCGCCGATATACCAACTTTTACTTCTAACATTGAATTTGGATTCTCTTGAAAATGAATAAGCGAAATAATATCCTTACCTAGCATAGTATCCCCTATTTTTATGAATTGTTGATTGGCTAATTCGATACTTTGAATGGGCCTAGAAAAACGCATCACAAAATATACATGTTGATCATTTGCCCATGCTTTAGAACGGCGCATGCCTTCAATTTCATAAGCATTGATTTGTTTTAAGCTGGATGCAATCACTTGGTCGCGGTGTTTTAAATTGAGCACCAAATTAACAGATGATTGTGTTGGAAATTGATAACGGTGAAACCCTGCTCTACTAGTTGCCGTAAGAGCTACCTTAACCTGATTAGCTAATTGCACTTCATAAAATCCGGCATGTGCAGACTCTGCTTGATGACTAAACTTTTGTGCATAAGCATAATTTGATAAATCAACTGACTGATTGGTACTGGGCATCAATAAAATATCTCCATAATCGGAAACACCTGTGCCACTTAAATGCGTATGAGAAAAACCATAAATGATACTATCATCGTAATGGTAACCGCCGCAACCATCCCAACCATCAAGGCGTGTATCGGGGCTCAATTGCACCATGCCGAATGGACTTGAAGCACCCGGAAAGGTATGCCCATGGCCGCCTGTACCTATAAATGGATTGACCAAATACGCTAAATTTGTTGTTTGTTTTTGTGCCGAAGCCAACAAAATGGGGAAGCAAAAAAAGTACAAAATGATTTTTTTCATAGGTATTTATTTTTTCGATTCTGTATTATAAATGAATTTTGTAGTCAAAGGAATATTATCCAATGAAAGTGTATGCTTAGGTTTGAAATAAATTGTTTGCGTTTGATTGGGCAAGAGATCAAAATAATTATCAGAAAAATCGCCTGCAATACTAGTACTGAGCTGGATATTTTTTTTCCATGTTGGCGAAGAAATACGAATGGCAATTTGGCCATTGTCTGCAGATTGTTGGACACTGATGCTATCGGCCACTAAGTCTAATTTTTTTATCGCATCAAAATAATAATAATTTGTTACCCTACTTCCATCTTGTTTTTCAATGCTTGCAACACCGACTAAACGTGTTGGATCAAAGCCTTTAGTTAAACTGGCCATACTAAATTGAGTTAATTTTGTTGCAGATTGTGGCCTAAGATTAAATTGATTGTTCGATTGGAAAACAATTTTTCCGGTATGGGTCATCACTTTAAAATTTAATTTTACTTGCATGGCTTGAAGCGAATCGCTGACAACATACAATTGTAAACTATCATTTTGTTTTTTAAATGCCAACATATTGGTGGCAAAACTTTTTTTAACAAAATAATAGGCCGCTTTTTTTTCTTGGTAATAATCGCTGCTCGACCAAGACACCACCGGCCAACAATCGTTGAACTGCCAATACAGTGTGCCCATACAATATGGCATTGCCATTCGATGGGCTTCTATGGCTATTTTTAGGCCCTCTGCTTGCAAAACTTGACTTGTATAAGCATATGTGTCGAAGTCGGAAGGTATTTGATAGTACAAGGCCATTTGTTGGTCTATGATTTGAAAACCTTTGGGATGTTTTTGATGCGCTTGCATTGTGCTCGAATTTAATTTTCGATCGTTTAAATTCGTAAATTTTTCGAGGGTGCTTTTATTCGGAAAAGATTGAAAGCCATACTCGGATACAAATCGACCTACTTTTTGTTGGTATTTTTCGAAAGGTTCTTCGCCCCACCAAACACCCCAATAGTGAATGTCTCCAAATAGTAAACTTTCTTTTCTACCCCAACCAAATTGTGGAGATGATGGCCAATAAGCAATGCCATCGCTCAGGCTATCGATCACCGATGGAATGATTTGATGAAATATTTTTTGATAATCGGACCAAATCCGAATGGAATCTGCAGCGCTCATATTAAATTGTTTTTGCCAACCCCAATTAGACCAGCCTTCTGCTACTTCGTTATTTCCACACCACAATGCAATACACGGATGATTTCTTAATCGAATGAGTTGATCGGCAATTTCTTGTTTCACATTATTGGCAAATGCCGCGTCACCTGGCACTAAGCCACAAGCAAACATAAAATCTTGCCATACTAAAATGCCAGATTCGTCACACTCGTTATAAAACGCATCGCTCTCGTAGATGCCACCGCCCCAAACCCTTAACATGTTGAAGTTTGCGGCTTTTGCTTGTTGAATTAAAGTTTTAGTTTGCGCGCTACTTACCCGAGGTATAAAATTATCTTGCGGTATATAATTCGCACCTTTCATAAAAACAGGCAGCCCATTTAATTTGAAATAAAAAGATTTACCGATTTGATCAGCTTGTTGAATGAGTTCAATTTTTCTCAAGCCTATGCGGGTGTTTTCTGAAATTTTAATATTCTTATGCTGCAGGTTAAATGTTAAATTTAATAAATTGGGTGCTCCCAAACCATTGCACCACCACAAATTGGGCTTGTTAATGCTAAATGGAATATTAAAAAATTGCTGCCCTTTCATTAATTTTAATTCACTACTTGCATAAACTTGCTTGGTGATACTATCGATAATTTGATAGCTAACATTTTGTTCAACAAGACTATTGATACACACTTTTGCATTTAATCGGGCCATTGCGGTGTCTATTTGCAACTGTTGATATTGAATGTGTGCTATTTTAAATTGATCCCAGCAATGTAAATACACATTTTTATAGATACCTGCTGTAACCAAACGAGGGCCCCAATCCCAGCCAAATTGATAGGCTGCTTTACGGACCATGATTCTTTCATCTAATGGAATTTTAGGCTGTAGTTTTTCGTATGCAGAAGCTGCGATTTTTTCGCTGGATAAAAATTTTACCTGCAACTGATTATTGCCTATTTTTAATTGCTTTCGAATATTGAATTTCCAAACACGAAACATATTATTAACACTTGCGATTACTTTTCCATTGATTGAAATTTCTGCATCAGTGTCTAAGCCTTCGAAAACTAAATCAATTTGCTGATAAGCTGATAAAGCTGGCGTGAATAAAATGGTGGTTTGGTAAAGCCATTCCTTTTGAGCTGGCCATTGTGCCTGCTGTTCGTTATTTGATAAATAGGGATCTGCAATTAATTGATGGGCTAACAAATCTTGGTGAATGGTGCCGGGTACTCTAGCCTGCAGCCATTGCGACTCGGCCTGATTGGCTTCTTTAAAATACCAAGGTGACACATTTGTTAAATCAATAATTGTTTGTGCTTGACTATTTGTTAATGCACAAATAGTTAACAAAAAAAATAACATCGAGCCGAATTTACGCATGGTTTATAGATGCTATTATTTTTTTAACTGCTCGTATGTTTTTTTCGCTCGACACTGCATTCACAAATCCTAAATCAGGACCAACATTAACCTGCATTTTACTTGGCACAGCTTCGCTTAATGAACAATGAATAATATTGGCTTTTGTTGTTTGAATAATTGATGCAATATTGCTTTCGTTGATACCAGCTGCGGGTATTAT
>CANJWU010000028.1 GCA_947478655.1 Sphingobacteriales bacterium
CTCAAGCGCTTGAGTTTAAAGGAAAAGAGCGGTTTTATCATCAGTCAATTAAGTACTGATTTTAAAATGACGCCAACAGAAATGGAGTTTAGTAAACTCGATTTAATTACGCCACGCAGTCATATACGCGATTATTATTTAATGCGCTACGACTCCATTTCAGATATGGGTAATTACCTCGAAAAAGTTTATATGAATAGTCATTTTGTGAATAGCAAAATTGCTTATAAAGATGTTGCTTATTTTACAGATGAATTGGCCAATTATACTGGAACTGTTTATGCAAATGGTAAAGTATATGGAACGGTTGCTAATTTAGTTTCGGATGAAATAACGATTAAGACTAATGACACAACCTATTGCGAAGGTAAATTCAGTATCAAAGGCATGCCAGACATGGAACATGCCGAATTGTATTTTAAAACAGATAAACTGATCAGTAATTTATCTGATGCCAAAAAATTATTAATTAATGTTGATCAAAAAGAAATCAGTAACCTATTACCTAATGAATTAGCGCAATTGGGCACCTTTAGTTTTGCGGGATATTATCAAGGTCGTATAAATGATTTCAATTTAAAGGGCCAAATGCAATCGGCCATTGGCGGTATCTATGCCGATTTTAATATGAAATTGCCAGACAATCAAGTGGCAAGCTATAAAGGCGAAATACAAACCATTGACTTTGACCTTGGCCATTTAATGGCTCAAGAAAACATTGGTATTTGCAATATCAAAGCAAATTTGGAAGGTGAAGGTTTTAGTTTAGCCGATTTGAAAACTAAATTTGATGCAAGTATCTTAGACATTCGCCTAAATAATTATACTTATCGCAACATAAATACCAATGGTTCGATTGATCAAAAAATAATTAATGGCACGATTCATACCAACGAAAATGCCCTAAATTTCAACTTGGTTGGAAAGGTGGATTTAAAAAACATCGAACTTCCAGCTTTTCAATTAGCCGCTAGTATTAAGCGCATAGACCTACTGGCATTACATTTGACAACAGATTCGTTTGTGATCAGCAGTAAATTAAAAGCTGACTTTATAGGAGCTGACTTTGAAAAAATAGCTGGAGATGTTAACTTTCAAAATACTCAAATTCAAAAAGGGAGCATCGAACACCATATCAATCAAATTGCAATCCATGCGCAACTCAATGGATTAGATAAAAATATTAATATCGCATCCGAATTATTAACAGCAGAATTAAAAGGAAATTACCATTTAGCCAATATTAGCTCTGCAAGTAAATCATTCTTGAAAAACTTTTTACCTTCTATGCGTTTAGGTAATATTGGTAAATTCGAAAATCAAGATTTTAGTTTCAAAATATTATTAGCCAATTCTAAACCCATAACCGATTTATTTTTTCCCGAATTTCAATTGGCAAAAGGAGGCGCTATTTACGGCAAACTCAATACAGCAAAGGAATTGCTGAAGATTAACATTGGCCTTGACTTTCTTAAATACAAATCATTTAAATTTGAAAAAATAGTTATTGACGGCGAAAATACCAGCAAAACTTTTGACCTCAATATTGCAAGTAATAAAATCTTAATCAACGATAGTGTCAATATCAACAATGTGGCAATCTCAAACGCGATTGCCAATGATACCATACAGTTCAACGTTAAGCTATCAGACAAAGACGCGATCAATCAATTAGACTTAAATGCAAAACTCAATTTCCTTAATGATAGCGTCAACTTAAGTGTGCTACCATCCGAAATTATTATCGATCGAGCAGAATGGAAAATTCCATCCACTTTTAAATTATGTTATACCCCTCAAGGAAATTTTATTATCAATGATTTTTACTTGAGCAATGGCGAACAAAGCCTTTCTATTACCGGTATTATTTCTGATAAAGAAAAAGATAAATTAAGCATTAAAGCACATCAACTTTCGTTGAAATCTTTTAATCAAATTCTAAAAAAATATTCGATTGCTATTGCGGGTACTTTAAACGCAAACACTACGCTGGCAGCCGTTTCGGGCGATATGAGTTTACAGTCCGACTTACGAATTGACGATTTAGTTTACAATAAAGACAGTATTGGCATGTTAAAATTTAACAGCACACTAGATGAAAAAAGTAAAATTATTTCGATTGCAGGAAGCATATTTAATAAAACGCTCAAAACATTGGAAATTGGTGGAAGCATCAATATTAGCAGAAAAGTAGATAATTTAAATTTGAATATTTTATTAGACGAGACCGAGCTTTCTGTTATTGAACCATTTGTAAAAGATTATGTTTCTAATATAAAAGGAACTGTTATTGCCGATTTAGCAATAACCGGCAGCATTAAAAACCCTAAGCTAGATGGTTATTTAAACTTGAAAAATGTAGGACTATTGGTTAATTACCTCAATACCAGCTATACTTTAAATGAACAAATTAAATTCACTGAAGATAAAATCATTATTAATAATGTGCAGCTTAAAGATAAAGAAGGCAACAAAGGCACTGCCAATGGCAGTATCAGCCATCAAAACTTTAGCAATTTTGTATTTGATGTAAAAGTGCAATCGCAAAATTTAATGAGCTTAAATACCACTGCCAAAAATAATGAATTGTATTATGGTAAAGCCTATACCAGCGGCACCTACCTGTTTAGAGGACCATTAGATCGTTTTAAAATTGATATTACTGCGGCAACCAATGCAGGCACCAAATTATTTATTCCTATTACCGACGAAAATTCCATCTCTGCAAATAATTATATTCATTTTATTACAAAAGATTCTTTACAAAAAAAATCGGATTATAAAATTGATCTTTCTGGTATTGCATTAAACATGAATTTACAAGTAAATGATGCTGCAGAAGTGCAATTAATTATGGACCCCAATACAGGCGAAGCGATTAAAGGCCGTGGCTTTGCAAACTTGAAATTGGCCATCAATACCATTGGTAATTTTGAAATGTTCGGCAATTTTGAGATTTCGGAAGGGGTGTATAATTTCAACATTCAAAATATTATCAACAAAAAATTTAAAATAGAAAAGGGTGGAACGATTAGATGGAATGGAGATCCATTTAAAGCCAAAATAGACCTCTCTGCCGTATTCGAAACCAGACCTTCGATATATCCGCTCATTGTATCTGCAACAAACGATACCAGCGCTTATTCGACTAGCACAAAAGTGCTCTCGCAATGTGTGCTTTATATGAAAAATGATTTGCTTGCGCCTGATATCACTTTTGGTTTACGCTTTCCTAACGATCAAGATGTAAGTAGTAAAGTTGGCGGCTACTTAGCAAATACCGATAATTTAAACAATCAAGTGGCCAGTTTATTGGTGTTTGGAAAATTTGTGAATTCGGCGACCAACAATACCAGTATTGCCACTTCGGGTTTTATCAACGCGCAACTTTCTAATTTAATTTCAACTAAAAACTTTAATTTAAATTTAGAAAGAGGAGTAGGTGGATCATTGAAATTATTTAATGAAAGAATAACCATTGATGGCAGTATTGCAAATCAAACAAGTGCCACCACTACTACAAACACCAATGCGAGTGCCATTACAGGTGATGTGAGTATAGAATATAAAATTAGTAAAGATGGCAGATTAAAGGCTAAAGCTTTTCAACGAAACGACAATAATAGCGACATCTTAAAACGCGGAAATAGCCAAAACGAACAAGGCTTAGGCGTTTTCTACCGCATAGAATTCGATAACTTTAAAGAGTTATGGGAAAAAATAACGAGGAAGAAAACAGCAATTTAATTTATTTGTCTTTTAAAATGGTATGCCCCATTTTATCGCGCTTTGTTTTTAAATATACTTCGTTATGCGAATTGGTTTCAATTTCAATAGGGATATTTTCTACAATGGCTAAACCATATCCAACAATGGCCGCGCGCTTGGTAGGGTTATTCGAAATGAGTTTCATTTTGGCAATTCCTAAATCGCGTAAAATTTGCGCCCCTACCCCATAATCGCGTTGGTCCATTTTAAAACCTAATTGAATATTTGCATCTACGGTGTCGTATCCTTCGTCTTGTAAATTATAGGCTTTTAATTTATTTATTAAACCAATGCCTCGGCCCTCTTGATTCATGTAAAGAATACAACCTTTGCCAGCTTTGGCAATCATTTGCATGGCTTTGTGTAATTGTGGTCCACAATCGCATCTGCAAGAACCAAATATATCACCTGTTACGCATGAAGAATGCACACGCACCAGAACAGGCTCTTCTTTATCCCAAGTGCCTTTGATCAGTGCTAAATGATTTTCACCGGTATCTATTTGCGTAAAGGCCACCATTTCGAAATCTCCAAATTCGGTTGGTAAATTAATGGTCACTTCTCTTTTAATCAAAGATTCATGCTTTAAACGATATTCGATTAAATCTTTGATGCAAATAATTTTTAAATCGAATTTTTTTGCAATGATTTCTAAATCTGGGAGTCTTGCCATTTCCCCATCTTCTCTAATTATTTCTACAATTAATCCAGCTTCTTCGAAACCAGCTAAACGAGATAAATCAACTGCTGCTTCGGTATGGCCTGCTCTTCTAATCACGCCGCCATCTTTAGCCATTAATGGAAATATATGACCCGGTCTGCCAAAATCATCGGGCTTACTAGCCGAATTAATTAAAGCCAGCACCGTTTTAGAACGGTCCGAAGCAGAAATACCCGTGGTGCAACCATTACCCAACAAATCAATTGATACCGTAAAATTAGTCTCGTGTGAAGCGGTATTGTTACCCACCATTAAATCGAGTTTCATTTCTTTACAACGACTTTCGGTCATGGGCATGCAAATTAAACCCTTGCCATGCGTTGCCATAAAATTAATCATCTCTGGGCTTGCATTTCGTGCAGCGGTTAAAAAATCACCTTCGTTTTCACGGTCTTCGTCATCTACTACGATGATGCATTTACCTGCTTGTATTTCAAGAATTGCTTCTTCTATGGTATGAAATTTCATGTTATTGATTTCTTTTAGTTGGTTCCCAAATACTTGATTCTATTCCTTTCGAGAATAGCCAAAAGCCTTTCAGTAAAGCCAAATTCATTAAATAAAAATGTGATGCAAATCTAAGCAATTTTAGATGTATGCCAATTTTTTTAAATCCCCAATCGATGATAGGACTGAGCATTAAGCCTAGTTGCAAATAAACTATTGGAAGAAAAGCCGCATGGCTTAGGCTCCATAGACTACTGGTAATCAATGCCAAAATGAGTAAAAATGGGCCCATCCAACGAATTACTTTATGCGACCAGAAACAAAAGCCTACACTGCTAAAAGGATTTTGCAGCAAGGACGCAAAGTGAAACAAATTCTGAAAATTACCCCTTGCTATTCTCACTTTTCGCCTAAACTCTTCTAAAACTTTATTGGATACATCTTCGGTGCAAATGGCGGCTAATTCTGTAATGGCTAATTTACCTTGTTGCAAAACAGACATCGATAAATAAAAATCGTCTACTATAAAATGATTCGGCACTGATTTGAAGTTTGCTGCTCTTAAAGAATAGCATCCGCCAAAAGCCCCTATCATGCTACCCCAGCAAATTCCCTCTTGGTACTTTATTTTATTTTCTCTTGTTAAATAAGATTTTTCTTGATAGGCAATGCCATCAATCTTAACTACCGGATTAAGAATGTTTCCAGCAACCAAGGCAATGGAATTATTTTTATAATGTTTGAGCATTTCAAAAATAGTTTGCTTTAAAAAAAACACATTCGCATCGGTTAAAATAAATACATCTGCATTAGCCAAAGTTGCTAAATGATTGATGATGGTTGTTTTTCCCGTTCTGTTGTTGAATTCAATTAAACGAACTGCATGCGTATCTACATAACGCTGAACAATAGCGTTTGTTTGATCTGTGCAGGCATCTGTTCCAATAAAAACTTGAATTTTTTCAATTGGATAATCGGTCAAAAAAATAGATTTTATTTTTTCTTCGATCACACTTTCTTCGTTATAGGCAGCAATAAGAATGGCTACCGAAGGCAGTTCGCTGTCATTTATTTGATAAGTGATTTCGTTTTGTTTTTTATTTTTAGCAAGCCAAGACAATATTAATGGAAACAACACATAGCTGTGAAACAATAACCCAATGCTTAAGAAAAATAAAAAAGAGATGGCTTCCAATTATTTAATGGCTAAATAAAAATCAATGTATTTTTGGGTAATGGCTTTGTTTTCGTATTGGCTACCCACCAACTCAAATGCAGCAGCAGCAATACTATTACGAAATTCGTTGTTTTGTAAACAATGTGTAATGGCCGCAATCCACTGTTCAGGCGTATCGGCAATCACGATGTTTTTATTTGGAGTATAGCTAATTCCTTCTGCACCAATGGTAGAACTAATAATGCATTTTTTAGCTGCCATTCCTTCAATAATTTTTACGCGCATTCCGCCGCCAGAAAGCAGCGGCACCAACATAATTTGGTGCGACTTTTTAAATGCAATGGCATCTTGCACAAAACCATGTATAAAAACATTATTAAGCTGAAGCTTTAAAATCCAATCTGGTGTTGATTTTCCGGCTATGTGCAATGTTATTTCGGGATGCTTTAGTAATAATTCATTCCAGACATTTTCTAAAAACCATTTCAAACCTTCTATGTTCGGCGCCCAATCTAAAGCACTGATGCTAAAAATAGTATTGGGCTTTTCGATAAACTGATCGCTTTGTAGATATTTATCTAAAATAACCCCTGCAGGAATAACTACAATAGGCTTCGTAATACCCATTTCCAACAGACGCTGCTTATCTTCTTCGGTAATTGCTGCAATGCCGCTAGCCATGTTGTAATACTTGTTTTCAAAAGCTTTCAGCCTTTTACTTAAATGATTATAAAACCATTTTTTGAATGGGTTTTTGGTATTAATTGCCAGTCGCTCCCAAATAATATATTCAATATTATGCGCCCTGATAATAATAGGTGTATTGGAATATTGTTGAATAACTTCTAAATATTTTGCAACAAAAGCACCTTCCACTTGAATAAAATCGTAGGTGTTTGCTTGCAATAATTCGATTAGTTTTTGGGAAACATTATTGCTATAAAATCGCTCCACATTATATGGAATTGTTTTAAAAACTAAATTGAGCAATAGTTTAACTGGCGAAATACGGGTATCTACAAAAACATCTATTTGATTGGCATATTCGGCCATTGCGCCAGCTGGTTGTGTATGTTTAGGCGTATTGATGGCTAATAAATCTATGGTTGCGCCGTTCTCTTTTAAACCTTTAGTAATAGCATAAATACCCATTGCGCCCCCATCTGTTGGTGGAAATGGGACCCGATATGTTAACTGTAAAACTCTCAATTTATTTGATACTCGCTTTGATTGCATCGAGCACCGATGCTGCCGATAAATCTTTCATGCAGGATTCTCCATTTTTACAAGTTCCCTGGAAATAACATTCGCAATTTTTTGATGGGCTTATAATTTGTCCGCGTTGATACAATTCAAATTCGTATGGATTGAAAATATTATTCATCAATACCATTTGTTTTTGCAAAGCCACTGCAATGTGCATGGCCATGGTAACTTGCGTAACAATTAAATCCATTTGATACATCAAATTGATGAATTTTGGCAAAGAATGATAGCCTAAATAGCTTGCACCCGTTGCCTTTGCAAGCTTGGTATTTTTTTCGTGTTCTTGTTCACCGCCTAATAATACGGGCACAAAACCTGCTTGTTGAATGAGCTGAATCAATTGTATCCAATGCGATTCAGGCCAAAGTCTGGTAGTCCAACGATCGCCACAACCGGTATTTAAGCCGATTAATTTCTTGTCCGAAGGCAATTCCCAAACAAAGCCTTTGTCTTGGTGATTATCAAAAAGATATTCTTCTCCATTGAATTCCCAGCCAGCCATCTCAAAAATTTCTTGTACATAAGACTTTTGATTCTGCTTACTGATATCATCAAATAAACCGGTACTGTATTTATGTTCGGCTAAAGCATTCATAGGATATGGAACCCCATCTTTTAAATGATAACCAAAGCGTTCTGTTGCTGTTATAGTGTTAACTAAAGCACAGGCGTCTTTGTCTTTATCTAAATTATATACCAAATCAAATTTTACTTGTTGCACATAAAGTACCGCCGTAAAATCATACTTTAAAATTTCGTCTATGGCTTGATTAGGTAAAATAGCAGGCGTATGCGTGAGCCAAGTTATTTTTGCATTGGGATGAACGGCTCTAATTTTGCGTATAAGCGGCGTAGTTCGAATCACATCGCCAATGGCACCTAGTTTGATAATTAATATGCGCTTGCTTATTTTTTCGTAAGCAGGGCAATCTGCACAATGGTAGCCCGATTTTTTATGGGGGGCGCATGGCAAATCCCCTTTAAAAAATAAACAATCTGTATTTACAGCTAAACCGGCTATGCTATCCATGTTATAAAAATCCTAGAATCTAACGCTAAAAATACGATTTTATTTCAAATTTGTTTGAATGAAGCACTATTTAGCACCTATTCGCTTACCCAACTTGCGAAAAAAGTTGGTATAAGACTCTAAATTGAATACCGCAGAATCTGTGGTTGCCATTCTGGTAAGCACAATGGCTATAGGTAATAAAACAAGCGAGGCCATCCACATGCCAACCCAAACATCCAATACCCCTTTTCTAGCAAATTTTTCGCCGGTAATAGATAAAATATGAAAGAAAATGAAAAAGAAAATTGAAATAATGACGGGCATTCCTAAACCACCTTTTCTAATAATAGCACCCAGTGGCGCACCAATAAAAAATAAAATTAAACAAGCTATGGAAAGGGTAAACTTTCGATAGTATTCAATTTCGTGTCTGCGAATTTTTTCGGCTAATTTTTCTTGATCTACTGCGGTATTTTCCGAATAACTTTTAACATTCCGAATTGTTGCATAGGCACTGGCTAAAATGCCCGGCTGCGATGCCTTTGGAAAGTTTGCAAGAATATCTGGATGAATTAATTTTATACTTGCATTCGCGCTCGAATCGATTGCGAATTTTTTATCCATAAATGTATAGGCCCTATAATTTTGATTGTAATAATTTGTCTCGCTTGCTTTTTTCTTCGTGAGCGAGTCTTCGTAATATTTTAGCTGTTTAATATTCAACATCGTATAATGGTCTTTAAACAAGTTCTCATCGGTACGATTCATTTGAAAAGTAGATAAGTCAAATTTTACTTCGTGTTGCTTAAATTTTACGCGTAAGAGTTGCTTGCGATCGTTGATGGTATTGGGTGTGCCCGATTCTTCGTAACTAATACCATTAAAAAGTTCGATGATTAAAAAACGGTCGTTCTCAGACTTTAACATGCGTCCACTATCGGCCATCATTACATTTTTATTTCCACTTTGACTGGAGTGGTTGTAAATCACAATGTCTTTTAATGTTTGACCATCTTTTTCTTTTTTACCTACCCTTATACTAAAACCATCCATGCCATTAAAGAATACACCTTCTTTTAAGGCCAATGTTGGTTTTTGATTTTTTACATCCCACATTAAAGCACCCATTTTTAAATTAGCATAGGGCATGGCTACATTTGAAAAATAAAAAGCACAAATACTGATAAGAAAAACGCAATAAACTAAAGGCATCATTATTTTTCTTAAAGAAATTCCTGCAGATTTTAAGGCAACCAATTCGTAGTGTTCAGCTAGGTTACCGAAAGTCATGATAGAAGAAAGTAAGATGGCTAATGGCAATGCCATTGGCACTAAAGTAGAAGAGGCATAAACGATAAGCTCTAATACCACATACCACTCTAAGCCTTTACCTACTAGGTCTTCAATATATTTAAATAAGAATTGCATTAAAAGAATAAATAATGCAATGAAGAAAGTTAATACAAATGGGCCTATGAAAGAACCAATAATGAGCTTATGAACTTTTTTTATTGGCAAATTCATTTGTTAAGCACCTAAAGCATGCGTAAGGTCTTGGATTTGATTGCCCCAAATCATTTTTTTATCCGCTATTTCGGATTCGTAAGCAAAATCGATTACACAAAGTGCCACGTCGCCGGTTAATTCGTCTTGAACAATTTCAAATTCTAAAAAAGAATTAGGATCGCCATCGTCCCATTTAAATCTAACTAATTTATTTTCACGGTTTGCCACCATTTTGGCACGCATTGATTCGTTATCCCAAATGAATAAATAATAACCGTCTTTGAATATGACATTGTCTGCAAACCAGTCTGCTAGACCATTTGGAGAGCTTAAATAACTAAATAGTGTTTTAGGAGAAGAGCGCATGCTAAACTCCATGGTAATTTTTTGCTTTAAGTTTTCTTTCTTCTTCATTCGATTTTAACAGAAATCTGCTTTTATTTGGTCATTTTTTTTAAAGGAAAACAAAATCTTCTATATTTGCAAACCATTATC
>CANJWU010000029.1 GCA_947478655.1 Sphingobacteriales bacterium
ATTCGCATGATGAATTAGTATTGTTCCTTTTCGTTCGGAAAATCAAGCGTTTTTACATCCTTGATATAAGATTTAACCGCCCCATTAATTTCTTCAAATAAATTTAAATACTGTCTGAGAAAACGCGGCTTGAAACCTTTTGTTAATCCTAATAAATCATTTACTACCAACACTTGGCCATCAACATCGGCGCCTGCGCCTATGCCAATAATCGGAATGGTTAATTCTTTTGCAACAAGTTTAGCCAAACTAGCTGGAATTTTTTCTAGGACCAATGCAAAGCAACCTGCTTGCTGTAAAACCTTCGCATCTTCGATTAGTTTTGTTGCTTCGGCTTGTTCTTTTGCCCTTACAGTATAAGTGCCAAATTTATATATAGACTGCGGCGTTAAGCCTAAGTGACCCATCACGGGTACACCTGCAGAAATAATTCTTTCAATAGATTCTTTCACTTCTGCGCCACCTTCTAATTTAACAGCATGTGCTCCCGACTCTTTCATAATTCTAATCGAAGATTGCAGCGCTTCTTTAGAATTTCCTTGATACGAGCCAAAAGGCAAATCAACTACTACCAGCGCGCGCTTAACGGCTCTGACAACAGCAGATGCATGGTATATCATTTGATCTAATGTAATGGGCAAAGTTGTTTCGTGACCGGCCATTACATTCGATGCCGAATCACCTACTAATAATACATCGATACCTGCCTCGTCTAAAATGATGGCAGTAGAATAATCGTATGCGGTTAACATGGCGATTTTTTCTTTTTTCGACTTCATTTCTTGAAGCGTATGGGTGGTAATTCTTTTGCTTTCTTTATGTACAGACATATGCGATAATATTATTTTTGCTATTTATTGAATAGGATGATGGAATCGCCAGATTTGCTTTTTAGCGATTACAGAAGTAAAAGTCCGATTTTTAAATTGATCTTTCAAAAAAAGCGGAAGAATAGTTGAAAATTATTACCTTTGCATTCGATGAAAACACTCCAAAAATGCATTGATTTTTGCTCAATCGGAAACGATCCAAATTAATCATTTACGGAACAACGGCTTTGTAATAACTACAAGGCCTTTTTTATACCCAAAAAACAAAAATGTAATATGGCAGAAATTAGCAGCATCCCGGCAATATTGCTTTTAGCAGACGGCAGCGTATTTAAAGGTAAAGCAGCAGGAAAAATTGGTACCACCACCGGCGAAATATGTTTCAATACCGGAATGACTGGTTATCAAGAAATTTTCACCGACCCTTCTTACTTTGGGCAAATTATGGTGACTACCAATGCGCATATTGGTAATTATGGAATTGCCGAAGCAGATGTAGAATCGGAATCTATCAAAATTGCCGGATTGGTTTGTAAAAACTTCAATGTTGGCTTTTCTAGAAAAATGGCAGAAAAATCGATTCAAGATTATTTATCAGAAGACCATGTGGTTGGTATTTCTGATGTAGACACCAGACAATTGGTGCGTCATATTAGAGCTAAAGGCGCAATGAATGCCATTATCTCTTCAGAGAATTTTACGATTGAAGAATTACAAGAAAAATTAGCTGGCACACCTTCTATGGATGGCCTAGAATTATCCTCTATTGTTAGCACCAAAACAGCCTATGTTTTAGGTAACGAAAACGCCAAAAAGAAAGTGGCTGTTTTAGATTTAGGGGTGAAGAAAAATATTTTGAGATGCTTTAATGAGCGCGATGTTTTGGTAAAAGTTTTTCCAGCTAAAACATCTTTTGAAGAAATGAAAGCTTGGAATCCGAATGGTTATTTTATTTCGAATGGCCCCGGAGATCCAGCAGCCATGCCGTATGCCATTGAAACGGTAAAAAATATTTTAGCTGCCGATCAGCCATTGTTTGGTATATGTTTAGGTCATCAATTATTAGCACAAGCCAATGGCATTCGTACACATAAAATGTTCAACGGTCACCGTGGTTTAAATCATCCGGTAAAAAATATCATCATCGACCATTGCGAAGTAACTTCTCAAAATCATGGTTTTGGGGTGGTACCAGAAGATGTGAAAAAATCTGAATTAGTAGAAATTACCCATATCAATTTAAATGATCAAAGTATAGAAGGTATTCGAGTAAAAGGCAAGAAAGCGTTTTCTGTACAGTACCATCCAGAATCATCTCCGGGCCCACATGATTCGAGATATTTATTTGATGATTTTGTGGCCATGTTAAATTAATTTTTTGCTTTCAATTAAAATAAAAAAGATATGAGTATAATTATTGATGTTCGTGCTAGACAAATTCTAGACTCTAGAGGAAATCCAACCGTCGAAGTAGAAGTATTAACAGAAAATGGAATGATGGGTAGAGCCGCGGTTCCATCGGGCGCTTCAACTGGTACACACGAAGCAGTAGAATTAAGAGACAACGATAAAAAAGTTTACCTTGGAAAAGGTGTTTTAACTGCGGTTAAAAATGTAAATGAAAAATTAGCCCCAGAATTACAGGGCATGGATGTATTCAATCAAAACAGTATTGATGGTTTGATGAATGCGATAGATGGCACTGAAAACAAAGGGAATATTGGTGCAAACGCAATTTTAGGCGTCTCTATGGCGGTGGCTAAAGCTGCAGCTTTAGAATCTCGTCAACCTTTGTACCGCTATATAGGCGGTGTGAACGCCAATACCCTTCCAATTCCAATGATGAATATTTTAAATGGCGGAGCACATGCCGACAATAAAATAGATTTTCAAGAATTTATGGTGATGCCAATTGGCGCTGCTAGTTTTTCGGAAGGATTAAGAATGGGTACAGAAATTTTCCATCATTTAAAAGCGGTATTAAAGAAAAAAGGATACTCTACTAATGTGGGAGACGAAGGTGGTTTTGCACCAAATATTGGTTCTAATACAGAAGCCATCGAAATAGTTTTACAAGCGATTGAAGTAGCAGGTTATCGCCCAGGTGAAGATGTATTTATTGCCATGGATGCAGCTGCATCAGAATTATACAAAGCAGAAGAAGGCGTTTATCATTTTCATAAATCGGGTGGTGAAAAACTAACATCGGCAGAAATGGTTAATTACTGGACTGATTGGTGTAAAAAATATCCGATTATTTCTATTGAAGATGGCTTAGCAGAAGACGACTGGAATGGTTGGGCTGCACTTACTAAAAGCATAGGCGCAAGCACGCAAATTGTTGGCGACGATTTATTCGTTACCAATGTAAAAAGATTAGCCACCGGTATAGAAAAAGGTATCGCCAATTCTATTTTAGTAAAGGTTAATCAAATTGGTTCTATAACCGAAACCATTGATGCAGTAAATTTAGCACACAGCAATGGCTATACCTCTGTAATGAGCCACAGAAGCGGCGAAACAGAAGATACCACTATTGCAGATTTAGCCGTTGCATTAAACTGCGGACAAATAAAAACAGGTTCGGCATCGAGATCAGACCGGATTGCAAAATACAATCAGTTGTTGCGTATCGAAGAAGAGTTAGGAAGCAACGCTTATTATATTGGAAAAGATTTTAAATTCTTGAAACGCTAATTTTATTTTGAGATTTCGCCAAGGTTTTTTATCTTTAAAATGTTGATATGTTGAAAATTAAGATTGACTTAAATCAATTAAGATTATTTTCTTTGTATTGAAACATAAAACATGAAAACCGCTTGTGGTTAAAATTATTATGAGGACAGATGTTAACAAGCGGGCATCTGTCCTTTTTTTTGCTTAAAAATGAAAAAGTTACTATCTATATTAAAAAACAAATATTATATAAGCCTAGGCATATTTATTGTTTACATGCTTGTATTTGATAGAAACGATTTAATAAGCCAATACGAACATTATAAAGATTTAAAATTACTAGAAGATCAGCGCGCATATTATATCAAAGATATTGAAAGCATGCAAAAAACCTATTCAGATTTAACCACCGATCAAAATAGATTAGAGCAATTTGGTAGAGAAAAATACTTGATGAAAAAAGACAACGAAGATGTTTTTGTGATTGTTAAAATTCCAAGAAAAGATTCGGTCGAAAAGAAAAAAAGATTCTACTTTTTTTAATCTCCGCAAAGGCTTATCGCTGCGATCTCCCAACGCGCATTACCATCTAATAATAGCCCAAACGCTTTCTGCTAAACCATTCCAGCCCAGCTAAAGCGAGTAAAAAAGCCAAAATCCAAGGAAAATCAATCAATTCGTCGCTGGTAGTTTGCGCATAGGCCAACTTTTTATAATTCGCATTGGCCAATAGCGAATCGGCCAATTCGCTTAATTGCGTGTCTTTAAAACACAATCCACCTGTTTGCTTTGCCATTTGCGCTAACATATCGAAATCGGCCCTTGTGTTCGATTGTTCGAGTTGATTCACCCTAATTGTAAAGTTGCCTTTGTCTTTGTATTGTGTGGTGCCTAATTGTGTTTTAGCCTCAAAATTATAATCGCCAGCTGGCAAGGCAGGAATCATTAAATCATAATTGATTGCATTCTTTGCAAACACATAATCAAAAGCTTGTCCTTTACTATTTTTGATTTTCAATTGTACATCTGGCGAATTGATGCTTTGGTAACTGTCGTTAAATAATGTAGCATGAAAACCGATCTCCTCCCCTTCTAATAAATTTTTATTTTCCAGACGCACACTAAACTTTCTATTATCCGATTGCAGCACCAAAAACTGTATGGTTTTTTGAACTAATTCTGCCACCGCATGGTCATTGTTCGCTAATTGAAAATTAGCTAAACGCCAGCGCCAAATACCATCGCCAAACAGTGTGGCCGATTTACTATTTTGTTGCGTTTCAAAACTCAGTAAGGGTAAACTAGTCGAAACATTTCCGATTTGTTGTTGGAGCAATAATTGCGCATTGCCTTGTGTTTGGTAATTTCCAAATGGTGCATTTAATGGGGGCAATTGAGGGAGTATACTTTTTGTTTCGGCAGATAAATTGAAAAAATAAAAATCTTCATTTACTAAAGCAGTTGCTTCGGATGATTTGGAATTACTACTAAATATTTTATTTGCGTTGGCTTGTCTATTATATAAATCGATATAGGTTTGGGGTCCGAGTATATATAAAATGGGTATGCTTAATTCTTTTGCCTTTTGTAATACATCAAAAGCCGATTGATTGCTCGAAGGTAATTGGTGTAAAATTATTAGCTGGTATTTAGCTAAATCATTGTCATTCACTTCTTCGTCTATAAAGGTATTTAATTCGTAATGCTGATTTGCCGTAATCATGGAATTAAGTGCGGCTAAATCTGGATGTGCGGCATGGGCAAGCAGCAAAATTTTCTTTTTACTCTCTAATACATTTACATAAAATTGAAATGTATTATTGAATCGATTTTGTTCCCCAACCAGTGATTGCACTTTTACGGTATAAGTTTGTAATCCTATTGTAGTTGGGGTAATATTAGATGGCACTGTGATAAAAAAATCATCTTGATTAATATTGACCAAAGATTTACTAATCAATTTTTCTTTTTGATAAATAGCAAGCGAAGCGCTTTTCCCTTTGAGGGCATATGCCTTCAGGTTCACATTAACCGGAAATGATGCATCTTTAAAAACCACCTCGTTTACTTGCACATCTTTAATCGAGAGGTCTTTTTGTGGCCGAGGATCGCCCATGCAAACAGTATAAACAGGCAAGCTCAATTGCTGTGCTGCAACAAGCGGCTGTTGTCCTATATTATTGATGCCATCCGATGCAATTACCACTGCGGCAATGTTTCGATTAATGGCAGCCTTTTCGATTTGCTGAAATGTAGCAGCAATAGCTGTTTTAGGGGCTGAGAAATTTGGCTTTTGATTTGCAAACGAAATAGATTCGCCAAAGTTTCCTATTTGAACATCAAACTTGTCGGCACATTTTTCTTTAAACTTTGTTAAGTCTACTAAATATTGATTTTGATAAAAATCTTTTCGATTGCTTTGCAGTAAAGAAGCGGAGTTGTCTTGCGCAAAAATAATAATTGGCTTTTCTTCTCGGCTACTAGTGGAGGTAATGAATGGAGAAAATAAAAAAACCATTAACATAAACACAATCAACCAACGGGCTGCTGCTAATAACCTACGTGCAGTTTTATTAAAATACTTTGCTGGATAATAAAGCAAATAGGCATAAGCGCTTGCGATGAAAATACAAAGCAACAACCACCAAGCGGAGTGTTCAGAAAAATGGATTGTGGTAGAAAACATGCTGTTCATAAACGCATGCTAATTTACATTTTTTTATGGATTTGCGCGTGCAACTATCTCGACATGCCGCCACAAACAGCAATCGTTTGACCGCTGATATAACTTCCCATATCGGATGCTAAAAACAAGACAACATTTGCAACATCGCTTGTTTCGCCCATTCTTTGCAATGGAATTGTTTTACTCCAAGCTGCTACCGTTTCGGGCGCCAAGGCATCGGTCATTTCTGTTTTGATAAATCCTGGAGCAATGGCATTACATCTAATATTTCTAGAACCTAATTCTTGCGCAATAGATTTAGTAAAGCCAATGATACCTGCTTTAGAAGCAGCGTAATTTGCTTGACCTGGATTTCCTTGTAAACCAACAATAGAAGTCATGTTAATAAAAACGCCGCTTCTTTGGCGCATCATTATTTTACTTGCTGCTTTGGTCACATTAAATATAGACTTTAAATTGACGGTCATTACTTCGTCCCATTGTGCTTCGGTCATGCGCATCAATAAACCATCTTTGGTTATACCTGCATTGTTTACCACAATATCTATGGTACCAAAATCGGCTACGATATCATTTATTAATTGTTCTGCTGCATTAAAATCTGAAGCATCGGAACGATAACCTTTTACATTTGCACCAGTAGCGGAAAGCTCTTTTGCTAAGGCTTCACCTTTTTCTACAGAGGATAAATAGGTGAAGGCTACATTGGCTCCTTGAGCCGCAAAAAGTTCAGCAATTTTTTTTCCGATCCCTTTTGATGCACCTGTAATTAGCGCAGTTTTACCAGTTAATAAATTCATTTACAATATTTTTATAATAAAAGTACTATTTGAAATCGTAAATTTCTATAGCAAATATAAAACAAAATAATAAATCCTACATTAGGATGCTATATCCTTGTTTTTTAACAAAAAAAAATGGCTTCTGTTTTACAGAAGCCATTTTTTTGTTTAAATTTTTATAAAAGCCCTGCTTTTTGCAATTCTTCTTTCATGGCTACGCCAATTGTTGCCGGAGATTCCACCACTCTGATGCCACATTCGCGCATGATTTTCATTTTTGCTGCAGCGGTATCGTCTGCGCCACCAACAATTGCACCCGCATGACCCATTCTTCTGCCTGCTGGTGCAGTTTGTCCTGCAATAAAACCAACTACTGGTTTTGTGCCATGGTTCTTAATCCATAGAGCAGCTTCTGCTTCCATTCCACCACCAATTTCACCAATCATAATAATACCATCAGTTTCGGGATCGTTCATTAATAACTCAACGGCTTCTTTGGTTGTAGTACCAATAATTGGATCACCCCCAATACCAATTGCAGTAGATTGACCTAAACCTAATCTGGTAATTTGATCTACTGCTTCGTACGTTAAAGTTCCAGACTTAGAAACAATCCCTACTCTACCTGGTTGAAAAATAAAGCCTGGCATAATTCCTACTTTAGCTTCGCCTGCAGTCATTACTCCTGGGCAGTTTGGACCAATTAATCGGCAATCTTTATCAGACAAATAAGCCTTTACCAAAATCATGTCTTTGGTTGGAATACCTTCTGTGATACAAATAATAACTTTAATGCCACCATTCGCTGCTTCCATAATTGCATCTGCTGCAAAAGCTGGAGGAACAAAAATGATAGATACGTTAGCACCAGTTTGCGCAACCGCATCTGCTACTGTATTAAATACTGGTTTGTCTAAATGGCTCGAACCACCTTTTCCGGGCGTAACACCACCTACTACATTGGTGCCATAGGCTAACATTTGACCTGCGTGGAAGGTGCCCTCGCTACCTGTAAAACCTTGTACAATTACTTTGGAATCTTTGTTGACTAAAACACTCATTGTTTTTTATGATAAATTATGCTGCAAAACTAATAAAATTTAAATAATCCCCCACTATTGATTTCGATATTCTATATCCCCTTGGCATTGAATTGCAAGGCAACTAAATTGCTATAAATTCCACCCATTTGTAGTAATTCTTGGTGATTGCCCATTTCTGCAATTTCGCCCTTATCAATAACCAAAATTTTATCGGCATGCTGTATAGTAGATAATCGATGTGCAATCACAATACTGGTACGCCCTAGCATGAGTTTTTTGATGGCCGTTTGAATGAGTAGTTCGGTTTCGGTATCGACCGAAGAAGTGGCTTCGTCTAAAACCAATATTTTTGGATTATACACCATTGCCCTGATAAAAGATAACAGCTGGCCTTGACCTACCGATAAGGTCGCGCCGCGTTCCATCACATTGTAATCATAATTACCTGGCAATTGCATGATAAAATCGTGCGCGCCAACTTCTTTAGCCGCAGCAATAACTTGCGCCCTGGAAATAGCTTTATTTTTTAAGGTAATGTTTTCGTGAATGGTATCGGAAAATAAAAAAACATCTTGTAAAATGGTCGCAATACTACTGCGTAAAAATGACAATTCGTATGCTTCAATATTGATGCCATCTAAGGTAATACTTCCCGAATTGATATCGTAAAAACGATTTAATAAATTAATAATAGAAGATTTTCCTGCACCTGTAGCCCCTACCAATGCAAGCGTTGAGCCAGCGGGCAAATCAAATGAAATATTTTTTAATACATAATTTGCCTCGTTATAGGCAAAAGAAACGGATTGAAATGCAATGGCACCTTTAAGCGTATCGGGTTGCAAAACACCTTCGTTTTTTGTTTTTAAATCGGTGTCTAATACTTTAAAAATTCTTTCTGCACTGACCATACCCATCTGTAAAGTATTAAACTTATCTGCTAATTCTCTTATGGGTCTGAATAGCATATTTAAATACATAATAAAAGAAACAATGACGCCTAAGGAAACAGCTTCTTGCATCACTTCTTTAGATCCATACCAAACTAAAATTCCTATCGAAGTGGCAGACATTAATTCTACTACTGGGAAAAAAATAGAGTAATACCAAACTGATTTTATATGGGCCTGGCGATGACGAAGGTTAATGGCTTCGAAATTGGCTTGCTCTTGTTTTTCGCGATGAAACAACTGAATGATTTTCATGCCCGATATGTGCTCTTGTAAAAAAGTGTTTAGTTTAGCGACTTCTGTTCGCACTTCTTGAAAAGCCACTTTGGTTTTTTCTTTAAAAATATAAGTGGCCAGCAATAAAAATGGAATGGTACTTAAACTGATTAACGTTAATCGCCAATCCACGTAAAGCATCACCGAAACCAATACCGCAATCTGCAATATATCTCCGATAATGACGAGTAGTCCTTCCGAAAAAATATCTGCAATGGTTTCTAAGTCGGATACACTTCGTGTGACTAAAGTGCCAATAGGTGTATGATCAAAATAACTTAATTTTAAACTCAGTAAATGATTAACAATTTTTTTACGAAGATCTAAGATGGCCGATTGGCCTAATAAATTAGTTAATAGCGTGTGGTAATATTGCACCAACATTTGTAAAATTAAAACCAATAACATGGCTAAAACCATCCAAATTAAAGCCAGCACATTTGCTTCAAAAATAAAATGATCGATGGTATATTGAACCATGTATGGTCTTACAGGCGCAATTACCGCAAGTACAATTGTTAAAAAGACCGCCTTATAAAATACAATTTTATAAGGCTTCACAAATTGAAAAACCCTTGTTAATAATTTTGTATTTACGATTTGTCCTGTTGCCATTTTTGGTTTTATTACAATTCCTCGGCTAAATATCCTACTGGATAATCTACCGATACTAATGCTAAACCATTTGCCGGTACCGATGTTCCTGCCTTTGAACGATTTCTGCTTTCTAAAATAATTTGTAAATCGGCTAAGTTAATGCGTCCTATTCCCACATCTAATAATGTTCCAACAATTGCACGCACCATGTTTCTTAGGAATCGATTGGCAGAAATTTTAAAAATAAAACCTTCAGATGTTTGTTCCCAATAAGCATAATTAATTTTACATATACTGGTTCCTGAACCCGTATGCGCTTTGCTAAAACATTCAAAATCTTCGTGCTTAATTAATAAAGCTGCAGCAGCATTCATTAATTCGATGTCTGGTTTATTTTTAAAATGAAAGTAATAACTCTGTGCATCTATAAATGGATTCTTAAAAAAATGCATGCGATATTCGTAGCCTCGCGCGGTTGCATCAAAACGTGCATGTGC
>CANJWU010000030.1 GCA_947478655.1 Sphingobacteriales bacterium
ATTTTTTTATAAAACCCTAAATAGCCGGGGTGCTAATTAGTAAATAGTTTTATGCCTCTTCCCTTCGCTGGCATTATCCAGATCAGGTTCAATGGGTATAATCTCAGACATTTTCATGCCACCCCCGTGAGAAATATAAAGGTAAGTAAATATATTTAAGTATTCCTAATGGCAGCAATCATAGAGATTTCTACATTTACATTTCTAGGCAATCCTAGCACTGCAACTGTTTCTCTAGCTGGATATTCGCCATCAAAATATTTTTGATAAATATCATTTACTTGTGCAAAATGTGCCATGTCTGACAAAAAAATACTTGTTTTAACTACATCCGAAAAATCGAGTCCAGCTTCTTTTAAAATGGCTTTTAAATTGGCCATTACTTGATAAGTTTCGATGGTAATATCGCCGGCTAGCAATTGACCGTTTTCTGGATTTATGGCAATCTGACCAGAAACAAATAACATACCAGCTGCATGAACAGCTTGATTATATGGGCCAATTGGCGCAGGTGCTTCGTTCGTATTGATTATTTTTTTCATATCGTTAAGCCGAAAATTTCTTGATAATATAAATTAATAATCCAATGATAAACATCAGAATACTTAATTTATTAATAAAATGCATCGCCTTTAAATTGAAATTACTTGGACGTGTATCATCTTTTTTTCTGAAAAAATATCCTAAAAATTGATTCATATATTTATCTAAATTTTGTTAAATCTTTACCAATATCTGTTCTGAAATATTTGCCTTCGAATTGAATTTGATTTGCTAAAGTATTTGCATTTGCTAAGGCAATTGCTGGATGCAAATCTAGTGCTGTTACTGCAATCACCCTTCCGCCATTCGTTACAATTTTATCATTCACAAATTGAGTGCCTGCATGAAAAATAAATGCATCTTCCATTGGTTCTAAATTCGAAATTTCTTGGCCTTTTGTATAATCACCGGGATAACCTCCGGCCACCAACATCACTGTAGCTGCATGTCTTGGGTCTATTTGTAATTTTATGGTGTCTAATCTCTCCTCTGCTACAGCATGCATGATTGCTAAGAAATCATTTTGAATTCTTGCAATCACACTTTCTGTTTCTGGATCACCCATTCTTACATTATATTCAATTACCATTGGTTCGCCGTTTACATTCATTAAACCAATAAATAAAAATCCTTTATAATCTATTTCTTCTTTAGCAAGTCCTTCTACACTTGGAATGACAATATTATCTTCCACTTTTTGCATAAAAGTTTCGTCTACAAATGGGACTGGTGAAATAGATCCCATTCCACCTGTATTTAAACCAGTATCTCCTTCTCCAATTCTTTTATAATCTTTAGCCGAAGGTAAGATTGTATAAGAATGCCCATCGGTTAATACAAAAACAGAAAGTTCAATACCGTCTAAAAATTCTTCTACCACTACCTTTTGACTTGCTGCTCCAAATTTAGCATCAGCAAGCATCGCCCTTAATTCCAATTTGGCTTCGTCCACCGAATTGCAAATTAATACGCCCTTTCCAGCTGCCAAACCATTTGCTTTTAAGACAATGGGCAAAGTATGGTTTTCTAAATAAGCAAGTCCTTTAGCTAATTCTTCTTTAGTAAATGTTTCGTAAGCAGCAGTTGGAATTTGGTGGCGCTGCATAAATCTTTTAGAAAAATCTTTACTGCCTTCTAATTGTGCCCCTTCTTTTGAAGGTCCAATTACTGGAATATGAAGTAAATCTTCGTCATCAGAAAAGAAATCTACAATGCCATTAACTAAAGGATCTTCTGGCCCTACCAAAACTAAATTTATATCTTCTGCTATACAAAGTGTTTTAATAGCCCCAAAGTCGTTCACAGAAATATTGACATTGGTGCCAAAAGCAAGTGTACCTGCATTTCCAGGTGCAATCAATAACTTTTCACAATCTTTACTTTCGGCTAATTTCATAGCAAATGCCGATTCTCTACCACCAGAGCCTAATAATAAAATGTTCATGCTTTATTTTTTTGTAAAAATAGAAAATTAAAGCGTTTATTTTTAGCAGAAATTATTCCCTTTTTCTATCAAAAAATGGCTAATATGTAGTATTTTTGGCATTCATATGCCAAACTGTCTATTATTTGTGAATGGCAACGTTTTTGGTAAAACAACAAGGAATCTTAAAATAAATTTATGTCAAATATCATCAACTCTTTTGTATCAAAAATTTTCGGTAGTAAATCGGCAAGAGATATAAAGGAAATTACTCCCCTTTTAGATAAAGCAAAAATAGCATTTGAACAAATTCAAACAATCAGCAATGATGAGTTAAGAAATTATACTACTGGATTTAAAGCGCAAATTCAAAATCATATCAAGAGCATCTCTTCAGAAATTGCGGCTATCAAAATGCGTATAGAAAGCGAAACAGAAATGGAAATGTCTGAAAAAGTTTCTTTATATGATAGCATTGATGTTTTAGAAAAAGAAGAAAATAAATTAATAGAAGAAGTTTTATTAACAATACTACCTACCGCTTTTGCAGTTGTGAAAGAAACTGCGCGCAGATTTTCTACCAATGAATTCATTGAAGTTACCGCAACTACAATGGATAAAGATTTAGCAGCAGCAAAAGGAAATGTAGAAATAATTGGAGATAAAGCTAAACACCATAGCACTTGGATTGCAGCCGGTAACCCAATGAAATGGGACATGGTGCATTATGATGTGCAAATAATTGGTGGTATTGTTTTACATCAAGGAAAAATTTCTGAGATGGGAACAGGAGAAGGAAAAACCTTAGTAGCCACTTTGCCTGCCTACTTAAATGCACTAGCAGGCAAAGGCGTTCATATTGTAACAGTGAATGATTATTTAGCTCGACGTGATAGTGAATGGATGGGACCAATGTATGAGTTCCATGGCATTAGCGTAGATTGTATCGATAAACACCAACCTAATTCGGAAGAAAGAAGAAAGGCATACCAAGCAGATATTACATTTGGTACGAATAACGAATTTGGCTTCGATTACTTAAGAGATAACATGGCCAGATCGCCAGAAGAATTAGTGCAAAGAAAATTACACTTTGCCATGGTAGATGAGGTTGACTCTGTTTTAATTGATGATGCCAGAACACCCTTAATTATTTCGGGTCCAATTCCAAGAGGTAACGAACACGAATTTTACGATTTAAAACCTAGGATTGAAAGGTTGGTAAACGCTCAGAAAAGCTATATCAATACCGCTATTCAAGAAGCAAAAAAATTAATTGCAGAAAATAACACGGAGCTAGGTGGATTAGCCTTATTAAGATGTTATAGAGGTTTACCAAAAGGCAAAGCGCTCATTAAGTTTTTAAGTGAAACGGGGAACAAACAGATTCTCACCAAAACAGAAAACTTTTACATGCAAGATCAGCAAAAAGAAATGGTAAAAGTAGATGCCGAATTATTCTTTGTGATTGATGAAAAAAATAATTCGATTGAGTTAACAGAAAAAGGAATTGAATTAATTACGGCCAGCGGAGAAGATACGAGTTTCTTTATTTTACCAGATGTTGGCAGCGAGCTTGCAGAATTAGAAAAAGCCAATTTAAGCGATACCGAAAAAATTACCCGCAAAGACGAATTGATGCGCGACTTCTCTATCAAGTCGGAGCGTATTCATTCTGTTAATCAATTATTAAAAGCTTATACTCTTTTCGAAAAAGATATTGAATATATTATTGATGGTGGAAAAATTAAAATTGTAGATGAGCAAACAGGCCGTATCATGGAAGGTCGCCGTTACTCAGACGGACTGCACCAAGCCATTGAAGCAAAAGAAAATGTAAAAGTAGAAGATGCTACACAAACATTTGCAACTATTACGCTTCAGAATTATTTTAGAATGTACCATAAACTATGTGGTATGACTGGAACAGCCACTACCGAATCTGGTGAGTTTTGGGAAATTTATAAATTAGATGTAATTGAAATTCCTACCAATAGAAATATTGCTAGAAAAGATAGCGAAGACAAAGTTTATAAAACCAAGAGAGAGAAATACAATGCCGTAGTAGAAGAAATTGTTTCTTTAACTGCAAACGGAAGACCCGTGCTAGTAGGTACAACATCTGTGGAGATATCAGAATTACTCAGCAGAATGTTAAAGTTACGCGGCATTAAACACAATGTATTAAATGCAAAACTTCATCAACGAGAAGCAGACATTGTAGCAGAAGCAGGTTTAGCAGGAACCGTAACCATTGCTACTAACATGGCTGGTAGGGGAACAGATATTAAATTAGGGCCAGGTGTAAAAGATGCGGGTGGTTTAGCCATTATTGGTACCGAAAGACACGAATCTAGACGTGTAGACAGGCAATTAAGAGGTAGAGCCGGAAGACAAGGTGATCCTGGAACTACCCAATTCTTTGTTTCATTAGAAGATGACTTAATGCGCATGTTTGGCTCGCAAAGAATTGCTTCTTTAATGGATAGAATGGGATTAGAAGAAGGCGAAGTAATCCAACATTCCATGATTACAAAATCTATTGAGCGTGCGCAAATGAAAGTAGAAGAAAATAACTTCGGCATTCGTAAGCGTTTATTAGAATACGATGATGTAATGAATTCGCAAAGAACAGTAATTTATAAGAAAAGATTAAATGCTTTGTTTGGCGAAAGACTCGATGTAGATTTAGACGATATGATTGTTGACTTATGTGAAGAGTTAACTATACAATATCAAGACGAAAGAAATTTTGAAGGATTTAGATTAGAGATAATTCGTTTGTTTTCTGCAGACATTAATATCAATGAAAATGATTTCTTAAATAAGAAATCAAATGAAATTGCAGAAGATTTATACCAAGAGCTATCTTCTTTCTATAAACGCAAGTCCAATAGATTAGCAGAAAGCACCTTGCCGGTGTTAAAAGATATTTACGAAAGCAGGGGTCAAACCATTGAAAACATTGTGGTTCCTTTTTCAGATGGTTCTAAGCAAATTCAAATTACCAGTAACCTGAAAAAAGCATTTGATACTAAAGGAAAAGAATTAGTTAAAGATTTTGAAAGATCGGTATCGCTTGCTTTAATTGACGAAGCATGGAAAGAGCATTTGCGCGAAATGGATGAATTAAAACAATCTGTTCAAAATGCAGTATACGAACAAAAAGACCCTTTACTCATTTACAAATTTGAATCTTTTGAATTATTCAAACAAATGATTTCTGAAGTGAATAAAGACGTGATGAGTTTTATATATCGCGGAAGTATTCCATCTCAAACAAATGCAGAAGAAGTAAAAGAAGCAAGGGCGCCTTTAAAAACAGACTTAAGTAAATTAAAGCTGAGTAAGCCAAACTACACTACTAGCAATACTGCTGGAGATGATGTTCAAGCGGAAGCACCAAAAGCGCAACCCGTAAGAGTTGATCAAAAAATAGGAAGGAACGATCCTTGTCCTTGTGGTAGTGGTAAAAAATATAAAAGTTGCCATGGCATAAATACACAATAATGAAATTAACACACTTCGTTTTCTTAATTATATTTTCTAGCAGCGCTTTTGCACAACAAGCTGTTGTAAAAATAAATATGAACCCAAAAGTGGAAGAAATATTAAATAAAAAAACAGCATTAGATAAAGAAAAGCCAGTTATAGCGGGTTATCGATTACAATTATATTTTGGTGGAAATAGAAACGACGCCGCCGAAATTAAAGCAAGATTTACCAGTCTTTATGCCGATTACAACGCTTACTTGATTTATCAACAGCCTTATTTTAAATTAAGAGTGGGTGACTTTAGAAACCGAATTACAGCTGGTAATTTTCAAAAAATAATTCTTAAAGATTTTCCTGCAGTATTTATTGTGAAAGATGATATTGCATTTCCAAAATAAATTGAATTAATATTTATTGCTTATGCTTATTTCAAAAATAAAAAAATTAACCGCCGATTACTTATCAGAAACGATTGGGTATCGCGCGCATATTCATGCAAACCCCGAACTTTCTTTTGAAGAGTTCGAAACATCCAAATTTATTCAAAGTCAATTAACAAATTGGGGCATTCCATTTCAAATAATGGGAAATACTGGAGTGGTGGTATTGTTAACTGGCGAAAAAGCAACATCGGAAAAAGTAATTGCTTTAAGAGCAGATATAGACGCATTGCCTATTCAAGAAATAAGTGATAAGCCCTATAAATCTACCGTTTCGGGTGTAATGCATGCTTGCGGACATGATGTGCATACGGCATCTTTACTTACCTGTATTAAAATTTTGAACGAATGCAAAGCAGATTTTGCAGGTAGTATTAAATTTATATTTCAACCTGCCGAAGAAAAACTACCTGGCGGTGCAAGTATTTTAATTAAAGAAGGGGTATTAAAAAATCCAGTGCCACATCATATTTTAGGACAACATGTGATGCCCTTAATTGAAGTAGGTAAAGTTGGATTTAGAAATGGTAAATACATGGCTTCTACCGATGAACTTTATTTTACCATAAAAGGTAAAGGAGGACATGGCGCAATGCCGCATTTAAATATAGATCCTGTGCTTATTGCTGCGCAAATAATTATCGCCTTACAACAAGTTGTGAGTAGAGTTGCAGACCCTAAAACCCCATCTGTGTTATCGATTGGCAAAGTCATTGCAAACGGTGCCACCAATGTAATACCGAACGAAGTAAAAATGGAAGGCACATTTAGAACACTAGATGAAACTTGGCGTGCAGCTGCTAAAATTAAAATCCAAGAAATTGCGCAAGGTATTGCGCAAAGCATGGGCGGAAGCTGTGAGTTAGAAATAAAAAATGGATATCCGTTTTTAGTAAATGAAGAAAACACAACCAATATTACCCGAATTGCTGCAGAAGAATATTTAGGAAAAGAGCAAGTAGTGGAATTAGATATTTGGATGGCAGCAGAAGATTTTGCTTATTATTCTCAAGAAGTACCTGCTTGCTTTTATAGATTAGGCACAAGAAATGAATCAAAAGGAATTACGGCTTCTGTACATACGCCAAATTTTGATATCGACGAAAGTGCATTAAACATTGGGCCCGGACTGATGGCCTATGCTGCTATTAAACTTTTAGAATCATAAAAAAAGGCGCTTAAAATAAGCGCCTTTTTTTTAAATATTGTTTGATTGAAGAAGCATTCGCATGGGCTCTTCTAAAAACTGTTTCAGTGTTTGTAAAAACGCCGCGCCAGTTGCACCATCTACCACTCTATGGTCGCAAGACAAAGTTACCTTCATCACGTTTCCTGGAACAACTTGTCCGTTTTTAACAACTGCTTGTTCTTGAATACCACCAACTGCTAAAATACAAGCATCGGGTGGATTAATGATGGCCGTAAAATCATCGATTCCAAACATGCCTAAATTAGAAATAGTAAAGGTAGAACCTTCCCAATCTGCAGGTTGTAATTTTTTATCTTTTGCTTTTTGTACGAATGTTTTTACTTCTGTTGAAATTTGAGACAATGCTTTGCCATCTGCAAACCTTACTACTGGAACCAATAGGCCGTCCTCAACTGCAACAGCTACGCCTATGTTAACGTGTTCGTTGTATCTAATTTTATCACCTAACCAAGAAGAATTTACTTTTGGATGTTGCTTTAAGGATAATGCAACTGCTTTTAAAACTAAGTCGTTGAAAGAAATTTTTACAGGCGCAACATCATTGATTATTTTTCTTGCTTCCATTGCACTGCTCATTTCAATATTCATTTTTAAATAAAAATGAGGCGCTGTAAATAAACTTTCAGCAAGTCTTTTGGCAATGGTTTTTCGCATTTGCGAAACAGGTACTTCTGTATATTTTTCTACACCAACAAATGCTGGCATACTTGCGCCACCTTTAAAGTTTTCGACATCTTTTTTAGTGATGCGTCCATTTTCGGCAGAACCTGAAATTTGATTTAAATTAATTCCTTTTTCTTGTGCAATTTTTTTAGCAAGTGGCGAAGCTTTTACACGTGTATCGGAAGATGTGCTCGTCACTATTGGTGCTGCTGCTGCAGGAGCCGCTACAGAACTTGCTTCAACAATTGCTGCAGGTGCTGCAACTGCCGGAGCAGCTGGTGTTGCTGCTGCTGGGCTTTCCGTTAGTAAAGATTTATAATCTTCGCCTTCTTTACCTAATATAGCAATGATCGCATCAACAGGTACCGCTTTACCTTCTTCTACTCCGATATATAAAATAGTACCTTCTTGAAAAGATTCAAAATCCATTGTGGCTTTATCTGTTTCCACCTCTGCCACTAAATCTCCAGATTTTACTTTATCTCCAACTTTTTTATGCCATTTAGCCAATACCCCTTCCGTCATGGTATCACTCATTTTAGGCATTCTTACTACTTCAGCCATATGCTTATTTTTTTGTATGGTAATTATTAATTATAATAATTTAGTCACGAATATAAGGGTAATCATTTTGAACATAGACGTCGGTGTATAATTCTGCAGCCGATGGATAAGGCGACTCTTCTGCAAAAGTGACCGATTCCTCTACAATTGCTTTGATCTTTTCGTCCATGCTATCAAACCATTTTTGATCTGCATATTTTTTAGCAACAATGGTTGCACGAACTTGTTCTAATGGATCTTTTGATTTGTATTCTTCTACTTCTTCTTTGCTACGATATTTAGCTGGGTCAGACATAGAATGTCCTTTAAAACGATAGGTTCTAATATCTAAAAATGTAGGGCCATCTCCTTTACGGGCGCGGTCTACGGCAATATCCATTGCCTCATGAACTGCTTCGCAACTCATGCCATCTACTGGTGCCGAAGGCATATCAAAACCTAAACCAATTTTATAAATATCCGATAAGTTTGTTGTACGCTCTACAGAAGTTCCCATTGCATAACCGTTGTTTTCACAAACAAAAATTACCGGCAACTTCCACAACATGGCCATATTAAATGTTTCGTTTAATGCACCTTGACGAACTGCTCCGTCTCCCATATAACAAACACAAACATTGTCTGTTCCTTTATACTTTTCTGCAAATGCAATACCAGCACCTAATGGCATTTGACCGCCCACAATTCCATGGCCACCATAAAAATTATGTTCCTTAGAAAACATGTGCATCGAACCACCTTTACCTTTAGAACAACCTGTTATTTTTCCGAAAAGTTCTGCCATTACTGCTTTGGCTGTAATTCCTTTGGCAACAGCGTGTGCATGATCTCTGTATGCGGTAATCATGCCGTCTTCTTTGCGCAACACAGACATTGCTCCGGCTACTACTGCTTCTTGTCCAATATATAAATGGCAAAATCCTCTGATTTTTTGTTGACCATATAATTGACCCGCTCTTTCTTCAAACTTGCGCATCAATAACATGGATTCGTACCACGCTAAATAAGTATCTTTTGTAATTTTAGTTGCCATATTTCTTATCAATTCAAAATAGAACACAAATCTATCAATAAAATTGAAAAAGCGTATAAATAGCCGTTTATTTATAGAGAAAATTGGCCTATTTGAAGCATAAAAGCGTATTTTTGGACCTAATGAAGTATATCCTTAGCCTTATTTTGGTATTATCCCTTTGCTTTTCGGTTCAAGCCAGAAAAAAGCAAAGAGCTCATCGAAAAAAGTCGGTTAAACGCAGCTATACCATACATCGAAAAATCGAAAAAGACCAAGATGTTTTAGATCCAGACACTTTACGCTTTTTATATCATTCGCAAAAAACCGGTATCGACTTAGACACCACGAGCAATTTAAATTTGTATTATTTGATGTACAATTGGGTTGGAACACCCTATCAATTTGGTGGTAGCACTAAAAATGGTATCGATTGTTCGGGCTTTACTAAAATGCTGGTGGAAGAAATTTACAAAATCAGTTTAACGCGAGATTCTAGAAGCATGTTCAAGCAATGTAATCCTGTGGCCAAGTCTGCATTAAAAGAAGGCGATTTAGTTTTTTTTAATATTGCAAGAGGTCAGATTTCACACGTTGGGGTATACCTAGGAAATAATAAATTTATTCACTCTTCTACTCAAAAAGGAGTAATCATGAGTGATTTGAGTGAAGGCTATTATAAAAGATATTTTTATAAAGGCGGAAGATTAATTCCCATCGAAAAAAAATAAAAAGGCTACCAAATGATTGATAGCCTTTTTTTGTTTTAA
>CANJWU010000031.1 GCA_947478655.1 Sphingobacteriales bacterium
GCATTAGTTGCAGATGCACAATACTATTATTTGCCATACCTAACGGCAAATCAAAACCCAGGTAATGTTAACCAAGACATTGAACAACCTGGTACAACTGGTTATACTAATATAGCAGCAACCAATGCAAGTCCTGCTTGGTCTACTACAGTATTTTTACCAGGTGATTTTACTTTCCTTTTCAACGGAAATCCTGTAACAGAATTTAAAGTGTCTACTTCTGGTGTGTTAACTTTCACTACCAGTGCAGTTACTCCTCCAACAGCTACCAATGCTGCTTTGCCAAGTGCAAGTATTCCAAACAACTCTATTATGGTTTGGGGTTTAGCGGGTTCGGGTGCTAACGATGTTATCAGAACTAAAATGTTCGGTGATTATCCTAATCGTCAACAATGGATTCAATTTGCGTCTTATTCTGCACCAGGTTCTGCTGGAACAAACTGGACATATTGGGGAATTGTTTTAGAAGAAACAACCAACAATATTTACATTGTAGATCAAAGAACTTATTTAACGCCATTAACTTTAACCTTAGGTATTCAAATCAATGGTTCAACTGCATACACTGTAACAGGTGCACCTAATACACCTTCATTGGTTACGAATGGTGGTAATGCAGATACTTACGAAGATAATATCTATTACAAATTCATTCCAGGTGTACAACCTACAAATGATGCAGAATTATCTGCTTTAACATTCAGCAACTTTGGTGGTGCTGGTGCTAATGTTAATATTACAGGAACTGTATTAAATGTTGGTACTGCTCCTATCACTAGTTTAACTGTTAAATATTTAGCCAATGGTTTAACTAAATCGAATACCATTACCGGTTTAAACATTACAACAAATACTACTTACGATTTCACACATAATGTTCCATTTACCATTCCTGCTCCAGGCACTTGGCCAGTAAAAGTTTGGGTAGAAACAACAGGTGATGCAAATCAAACAAACGATACATTAACACAAACAATTTCTGCTTTAGCATTTCAACCTACAAAACGTGTTGTATTTGAAGAAGGTACAGGAACTTGGTGTCAGTGGTGTCCAAGAGGTGCTGTGTTTATGGATTCAATCCACCACGCATTCCCTACAACTGCTTTAACTGTTGCTGTTCACAATGGTGATCCAATGACAGTGGATGCTTATGATGCGGGTATGGCATCTTTAATTTCAGGTTACCCAAGTGGTTTAGTAGACCGTAAAGGTGGCGAAGCAGATCCTTCAGAATTCTTTGATCGTTACAATGCAACCATCAATGGATTTACACCATGTGATGTGGATGTGGATGCTACTTGGAATGCAACTTCTAACTCATATGATATTGCTGTATCTAGTAAAATGGCTACAGATTTAATTGGCGATTACAGATTCAATGTAGTAGTTACAGAAGATGATGTAAGAGGAACTGGAACAACTTATAACCAAGCAAACGCTTATTCGGGTGGTGCAAATGGTGCAATGGGTGGATTCGAATCAAAACCAAATCCTGTGCCTGCAGCTGCTATGGTTTACAACCATGTTGGTCGTGATATCTTAGGCGGTTTTGATGGTGCATTTGGTAGCTTACCAGAAACATTATTAGTAAACACTACGCATACTTATTCAACATCTTACCAAGTAAAAGCTGGTGAAAACAAAGATAAAATGGTAATCATTGCTTGGGTTTCTAGTGCGGCAACAGGCGAAATTTTAAATGCGAATTACAAAAGCTTTAATATTTCTGGTGTAAGTACTCAAATAGCAAACACTTTTGCATTGAGCACATTCCCTAATCCATCTAATGGAACAACAAACTTTGAAGTAAAAATGCCAATCTTAACAGGTAATATTTCATTAGAAATTTATGACCTAATGGGCAGAAAAGTATACGCTACCGAAGACGGTTCTGTTAACGGTGGTTCTAAATTCTTTACTTGGAATGCCGATGCATCTATTGCAAACGGTATATACCAAGCAGTTGTTAAAGTTGGTGCAGAATCGGTTGCTGCGAAAGTAGTTTTAACTAGATAATTTTAACCAATACATTTTTAAAAAACAGCCAGTAATTTACTGGCTGTTTTTTTATTTTCAATAAGCTGATATTTGATTAGATTAGCAATAAAATTTACACAATGAAAGCAAAAAAAATAACACTACTTTTTTTATTTATCTGTGCCGTGTTAAGCGTAAATGCGCAAAATAAAATACCGGCCGTAAATGTAAAAACAATTGATGGTGCTACCTTCAATACCGCTAATATGGTAAATGATGGCAAGCCTATTATTATAGATTTTTGGGCTACTTGGTGTAAACCTTGTGTGCAAGAATTAACCGCTATAGCAGATCTTTACGAAGATTGGCAAAAAGTTACTGGCGTAAAAATTTATGCTGTTTCTATAGATGATGCTAGAAACTCTGCAAGAGTGAAACCCTTTGTGAATACACGAGGATGGGAATACGAAATATTATTAGATCCGAATGCAGATTTAAAACGCGCCTTGAATGTGGGCGACATTCCACACACCTTTTTAATCAATGGTAAAGGCGAAATTGTATTTCAACATGCAGGTTACGCACCTGGCGACGAAAATGAATTATACGAAAAGCTACTTGGCTGCATTAATCCCGATGTAAAATAAATAAAATGAAAAAAGTATTAGCAGTAACACTACTCTTTTTGACTTTACCTTTTTTAACAAAGGCGCAAGAAGCTAATAAATTTGGTGCAGGAGAAATTCATGGAAATTTCCAAATGATGGCACAAAATTATTTAGTGGACTCTACCATTGGTGCAAAAGAAGTTAGCGAAAAAATTAGAATGAATAGTTTTGCAAACTTGAATTATATCAATGGAAATTTCAAAGCAGGCATGCGTTACGAGTCTTACGAAAAAGCATTATTAGGTTTTGATCCAAGATATAATGGCAGCGATATTACCTATCGCTATGCAAGCTATACCAACGACGATTTAGAGTTTACCATTGGAAATTATTACGAACAATTTGGATCAGGTTTAATTTTCAGAAGTTACGAAGAGCGTGGATTGGGTATAGATAATGCCATGGATGGTATTCGAGTAAAATATAAGCCTACACCGGGTGTATATTTAAAAGGAGTTATAGGTAAGCAAAGATTTTATTTTGCAAAAGGAGAAGGAATTGTAAGAGGCTTAGATGCTGAATTTAATTTAAACGAAATTTTTAATACTTTTCTGCCAGAGTTTAATCCAGAAAAGGCACGCTATACCTATATCTTAGGCGGTAGTATGGTTGGTAAATACCAAGCAGATAACGACCCCATTAGAATCTTGCCAGAAAACGTAGCTGCCTTTGCCGGACGATTTAATTTTATATCTGATAAATTTAATTTTTATACTGAGTATGCCTATAAAATAAATGACCCTAGTTTAACCAATGGTTTCATTTACAAAAAAGGGGAGTCTATATTCTTAAGTGCAAATTATTCTATCAAAGGATTTAGTTTATCTGCATCTGCAAAGCGAGTAGATAATATGGATTTTAGATCGGATAGAAATGCAGATGTGAATAATCTTACCATGAGTTTTTTACCTGCAATAAGTAAGCAGCACACCTATGCATTACCTGCCTTCTATCCCTATGCTACGCAGCCATTAGGAGAAATAGGAGAGCAATTTGAGCTTTCGTATAATTTTAAAAAGGGCAGTATGCTTGGTGGTAAATATGGTACTTTGTTTACTGTTAACTTCTCCAATGCAAATAATTTAGATACTACTCAAACTGGAAACGAGCAAGGATATACTGCCGCGTTTTTCACAAAAGGAGATATATTATTATACAGAGACCTCAATTTTGAAGTTGTAAAAAAAATCAGTCCAAAATTAAAAACAACTTATACGTATATGTATCAAGTTTTCAATAAAGACAAAGTGCAGAATGTATCTGGATATGGAACTGTATTTGCGCATATCGCTGTTTTTGAAATGCAATATAAAATCAATAGCAAAAAAACTTTTCGAGCAGAATTACAAAGCATGAGAACCAAACAAGATTTTGGCGATTGGGCTGTAGCACTAGCAGAATATACTGTTTCGCCACATTGGTTTTTTGCTGCATTAGATCAATATAATTATGGTAATGCAATTGTAGAAAAACGAGCACATTATTATAGTGGCAGTTTTGGATATACTAAAAATGCCACCCGCTTTATTATTGGCTATGGCAAACAAAGAGAAGGGTATTTATGTGTTGGAGGAGTATGTAGATTAATTCCAGCATCTTACGGATTATCACTTTCTATTAGTAGTACTTTTTAAAATGAAAAATATGAAAATTAGTAGCTTATTTATATTTAGCATCTTCGTCGCATTTACATTTGCTGCATGTGATGAAATTACTGGACCCTATACAGAGGATGTAAATGTTACAGAAGGTGGTCGTAAAATTTTATTAGAAGATTTTACAGGACATGAATGCGGAAATTGTCCTTATGGAGGATTAGAAGCAATTAAACTAGACTCTATATACAAAGGCCGTGTGATAGTGGTGGCTACCCATTGCAGCTTTTTTGCAGACACAAACAAAAATGGCAAATTCAGTTATAATTTTAAAACAGCCGTTGGAGATGAATTAGATCAATTCTTTAATATTGAAACAGCCGGTTTACCAAAAGGAATGGTAAACAGACAAGCTAAAGATGGTGATTATAGTATTTTTTCTAATAGACTACTTAATTATACAGCATGGTCTTCGAGTATTGCGATGGAATTAAATAAAACTGCTGCGGTTAACTTAAGCCTTTCTAAAAACTACGATACATTGTCTAGGAATTTAAATTTAGATGTAGAAATTGAATACCTAGAAAAAGGAAATATCAATCAACAATTAGTGGTTTATTTAGTAGAAGATAGTATCATTAATTGGCAAAAATGGTATGGTCATATACCAGAAGATGTTCCTGACTTTGCACATCGTCACGTATTAAGAAAAAGCCTGAATGGCACTTGGGGTGATCGTTTGAGCGGAAGTGTTAAATCTGCTGGTCAAATCATTTCAAAAACATTTAGCACAACTATTAGTTCAAAATACAAACATAAGAAATGTTATATAGTTGCATTTGTGCAAAATAATTTAACCAAGGAAATATTGCAAGTAGAAGAAATAAAATTAATTGAATAAAAAAAAGGCCTCGAAATTCGAGGCCTTTTTTTATTGATCAATACCGTATTTCTTTAAGTATTTTTCGTTGAGTTCGTTTTGGGAATTTTTTAACTTAATTTCCGTTCCTTGTATCCAAGCTCTTTCTACAATTGATGATTTCATGTCTAATAAATCGCCAGTGGATATAAGCAATGTAGCATCTTTACCTTTTGTTAAACTGCCTAAATTAGCTGCTACACCCAATATTTCTGCTGCCGATAAGCTAACAGAGCGCAGCGCCATTTCTCTGGGAACACCATAGGCAGCAGTAGTTCCAGCTTCAAATGGAAGATTTCTTTGTTGCCAACTGCCATTAATAGCCATACAATACTTAATACCAGCGCTGTATAATATAGCTGCTTTTTTATACGGTAAATCTATATCATCATCTTCTCTACTCGGAAGCGAATGGGCATTTTCTAATATAATGGCAATATTATTTTCTTTTAAAAAATTTAATACTAAATGTGCGTCTCGAGCACCTACTATAATTGGCGTAATACCATATTCTTTTGAAAAGTTAACTGCTGCAATTATATCTTTTGAATAATCTGCTGCAATAAATAATTTTTTCTTTCCAGAAAATAAATCCTGCATGGCGGCAAACTTTAAGTTTTTAACTAATGGAGGATTTATTTCATTATATGCTTTTGCTTGATTAAATAAATTTCTTAATTCAGTATAGCTTTTTTCGGTATTGGATTTTTGGTCTTCGGCAGATGGCGCCCAGGAAGCACTGTAAATACGCATGCTTGGCCAATTTAAATGAATTCCAACATCGGCTTTGTATACGGCATCTTCCCAATTCCAACCCGCTAATTTCATTAAAGAACTACTGCCCGAAACAATGCCGCCTTCGGGCACCGTCATTGCTGTTAGCACGCCGTTACTCCGCACCGTTGGAATTAATTTCGAATCTGTATTATAAGAAATCAGGGCGCGCACATTTGGATTTAATTCTCCCACTTCGCGATAATCTAAGGTGGCCCGCACGGCTTCTACTTCTTCTAAACCTAATCTACTATAGGGCGCAATTAAACCAGGATAAATATGTTTACCCTTCGCGTTAACTACGATTGCGGTTGGGTCAATCGTAGCATTGGCAGATGGCTCATTATCTATTGCAACAATAATTCCATTTTTAATATGGATTGTTCCATTTTCAATAAGCTCGCCATTCCCAATATGAATAGTAGCTCCAGCGAATATGATATTTTCTTTTTGTTGTGCATAAGCATAGTTGACCATACTTAATGCAAAAATTAATATACTTTTTTTCATCCTATTTAGCTTAGTTAGACATTTCTTGTTCCATGTCATCACAGTGATATAATTTTTTTTCTTTAATAGCTGCCTTTTGACTTGGCATACCTAATTTTTTTAGGTCTAACATTTTTTGAATGAGGCGTTCCTTTTCTTTTGCCACTTGAGTTCTTAATTCCAAATCTCTTGCTGCATCAAAATAAATGACCCCATCAATAATTGTTTTTTCTGGTTTAGCATCTATAGTTAATGGATTGGTATTCCATAATACTACGTCTGCATCTTTTCCTACTTTAATACTACCTACACGATGATCGATATGGAGCATTTTAGCAGGATTTAAAGTAACTAATTTCCAGGCTTCTGTTTCTGTTAAAGCACCGTATTTAATAGCTTTGGCGGCTTCTTGGTTAAGTCTTCTTGCCATTTCCGCGTCGTCCGAATTAATTGCAGTATTCACACCAACTTTTGTTAAAATAGCTGCATTGTATGGAATCGCATCCATTACTTCGAATTTATAAGCCCACCAATCAGAAAATGTGGAAGCATTTGCGCCATGTGCTTTCATTTTATCTGCTACTTTGTATCCTTCTAAAATATGCGTAAAGGTATTTACTGTAAATTGAAACGAATCGGCTACATGCATCAACATATTTATTTCTGATTGAACATAAGAGTGACAGCTAATGAATCTTTTCTTATGTAAAATTTCAAGCATGGTTTCTAATTCTAAATCAAAACGAGGGCTGATGGTTTTTGATTTTGCTGCTGCACTGAGTCTCGAGTAATTTAATTTTTCGGATTCATATTCTTTAGCTCTTGTAAATGCATCGATATACACTTGCTCTACGCCCATGCGGGTTTGAGGGAAGCGCGTTTGTTGCCTATCACCCCAATTACTTTGCTTTACATTTTCTCCCAAAGCAAATTTGATAAATGGACTCGCGCCTTCAAATTTTAATTCTTCCGCCATTTTCCCCCATCTCAATTTGATAACTGCACTTTGTCCGCCAATAGGATTGGCAGAACCATGTAAAAGTTGCGCAGTAGTTACGCCACCGGCTAATTGTCTGTAAATATTAATGTCGTCTGGATCTAATGCATCTCCTATTCGTACTTCTGCAGTATTACTTTGTGTGCCTTCGTTAACGCCTCTTGTTATAGCAATGTGCGAATGTTCATCAATAATACCACTAGTTAAATACTTTCCAGAAGCGTCAATTACTTTTGCATCGAGCGCTTGGATGTTTTTCCCTATTTGAACAATTTTTCCTTTATTAATTAATACATCTGTTTCGCTTAATACAGCGGGAGATTCGTTAGTCCAAATAGTCGCATTTTTGATGATTATTTTTTCCGCTTGCAAGTTACTGGTATTGCCATATGCTGTAAATGGATAATATACAGGGCCTAATTTTAAGTCTTTATCTTTTTGAATAGGATCATTTGAAACAGCTGCTTCTTGAAATGCTTTGATTTTATTTGCAGACCAATTAAATTGTTTTCCATCGCTGCTTGTAGCAGTACCCATCATTTGATCTCCAACAAAGCTGGCATTCAATCTAAATTTACCAATGCTAGTAGAATCAATACTTGGATCATATATCATCGATACTTGATTTTCAAAATAATTAAACTTGATAGACAAGTCCGAACTGTCTGATTTTATTCCAGTAGCCACTAAATCGGTCAGTGTGCCTTTGATGGTAATTTCTTTTGTTCCAATATTACCATTAGTTACTTGATAAGTTCCTCTAATATCGTTTTCGTTTGCTTGATTAATAGCATAAGACTTACCATCAATCCAAGTTGATAAAATAGTAGCACTTTCATCTTTGAAAATATTTCCAGAACAAATAATAAAATTAGCCCGCATGCCTTTTTTTAAACTCCCCACTTGATCGTTAATTCCAAATACAACAGCTGGTGTTTCGGTCAATGCGCTAAGCGCACTTTCTTCCGAAAGACCATGTTTTACAGCCTTTCTAAGGTTATTTAAAAATTCAGCAGGTTTCTTTAAATCACTTGTGCTAAGTAAAAATTTAATATTTGCATGGGCTAGTGCTGCTGGATTACTTGGCGCTAATTCCCAATTTTTTAATTCTGTAAGTGATATATTCCCCGCATCAAAATAATCTTCTACGTCGTATATTTTAGGAAAATTTAAACCAATAATTATTGTTGGATTTATTTTTTTTAGTTCCGCTATGCGTTGATATTCGTTACCTGCACCTTTAAAAATATAATTGATATTAAATTCATCTGCTATTTTTTGTGCCCTAAAAATATCATGAACATCTGTTACTTCAAAAATTTTAATGTTAGCTTGTTGGTCATTAATGGCTTGAAGTGATTGATTATATTCAACTTTCCCTTTATTTTCTTTTAACCATTTTGCATCATAATAACTTTGTCTAATTAAAGCAATGCTTCCCATTAAAGAAGATGGGTAATCTTGTTTGGAACTTCCTTTTCTGAAAGACAATGCCGATGCGGCATTTGCCGATATAATTAACAAATTATCTCTTTCCGAGCCTAAAGAAACCAATGCGCTGGTACCTCTAAAAATGCCATCTTTTTTCAAGGTATTTACTACCGTAAAACCTTGCGAACGAAATATATCAGGATCCGAATGCTTTACACTAAAATTAGTAATTGCATTATATTCACTTCTTACTGCTTCATTCCAATGGTATGCGCCGTCTTTAGTACTAATAAAAATAGGGTCTTCGGAATTACCCTCATTTTTTGTTTCAGACAATCCATAACTCGTATAGGCATCAATAAATCCAGGATAAATAATTTTATTTGAACAATTGATAACCACATAACCTGCCGGAATATTTACATTTTCTGAAATACTAACAATTTTACCGCCGTCAATCAAAAGGCTCGCTTTGGCTAAACGAGTATGTGCATCAACATAAATGCTAGCATCAATCAATGCAAATTTATTTGGCACCACCTCTGCCACGCCATTTATTGGAAAAGTTTGTTGGGCTGTAACACGCAAGCTTAACAATATAAACAAGCAGTATAATAATGTTTTTTTCATATAAAGTAATTTTACGAATACGATTTAATGGATCAATATTAAAGCTACTAATTTCTTTAGGATTAAACAATTTATGGTAATAATTTGAGCCTTATGCTTTCTATGATTATATTTGTTGAAATAAAAATGATAAAAATGAAACTAATTGAAACCTTACACATTGCCAGTGCAGTCCTATTTATTATTGATTATGTGGTAAAATCAATGCTATTGGTTTTTGACAAAACTACAGCGCTTGATAAATACAAAGCTTATACCAAAGTAATCAGTATGATTATCAGTACTATTTTCTTAGTTACTGGTATTTATTTAATAACTCAAATTGGTATGAAAAATATTGGCGGCTGGTTTCATTTAAAATTAACACTTACCATTATTGGTTTGGTATTAGGAATAATTGGATTTAAGAAAAAGAATAAAGCAATGGTGTTGATTTCAACCTTCTTATTTGTTTATATTTATTTTTTATCTACCACAAAAAGTGTCATGCTTAAAAAAGCAAACATGAATGGTGTAGTAGTAGATACGGCTGCTGCAAACTATGATGCACTTGTTCATGGAAAAGCTATTTATATCAATAACTGTTTAAGATGTCATGGCGAAGATGGTA
>CANJWU010000032.1 GCA_947478655.1 Sphingobacteriales bacterium
CTTATTCGATAGACCGCATGAAACTGTCGAATAATTTAATGAAAAAATTAAAATCAAAATACATTAAAGAAGGACAGTCATATCAAGAAATGCGCAATGCTTATTTAGTAGCAGCAGGCGAATACAATACGGCGGCAGCTGTTATTTCGAGATACATAGGTGGCGTTTATATTGACAGAAGTTTTCCGGAGCAAAAAAGCGCTGTAAAGCCTATTACCGCTGTAAGTTATGCAGATCAAAAAAGAGCAATGAAAGCTTTATCTGACTATGTTTTTGCACCTAAAGCCTTTGACTTACCTGCAGATTTATATCAATACTTGCAATACCAAAGAAGAGGATTTAATGGCGGAAATGAAGATGTAAAAATACACGAACGCGTGTTAAATATTCAAAAAGGAATTTTTGCGCACATTTTAAGTGCCAATGTTTTAAAGCGAATTTCGGATGGTGGTTTATATGGCAATCAATACGGCGTTTCGGAAATGATGAACGATTTAACGACTGCCATTTTTAATGCCGATGCCCAAACAGCTGTGAATGGATTCAGACAAAACTTACAATTGGCTTATGTAAATAATTTAATTGAAATCGTAAACAGTTCGAATTATGATTACAGGGCGCAATCAAATGCTTTAGCAAATCTGAGAAAAATAAAATCAATTGCAGGAGCAGCAGCTGCGCTAGCAGATCCAGATTCAAAGGCACACAGAGCCAATGTGATTTACACAATCAATAAAGGTTTAGAGAAATAATTTTTAAACTCAACATAAAAAAAGGGCTCGTATAATTACGAGCCCTTTTTTTATTTTAAAATCAGACCTAGTCCTGCGCTTTTCGATAACTGAATTTTGCCATCATATAAAAGTGGCGCTTCGAAAGGATTATTCTTTACCATCCAAGGACTGTCTAGGTCGCAATAATCTACTTGAGGTGCAAGTGCAGCCGCAGCATAAATACCACAAGAAGTTTCGCTCATACAACCCATCATTATTTTCAAATCTAATTCACGCGCCTTGGCAATCATTTTTTGTGCTTCGGCAATACCAGTCGATTTCATTAATTTAATATTGATGCCATGAAATGCATTCGCAATATTTTCAATATCGTATAAGCGTCTGCAGGATTCGTCCGCAAACAAAGGTAAAGGAGATTTTGCTTTCAACCATTCCATATCTTCCAGCTGGTTAATTTCTAGGGGCTGTTCGATGATGTGCACATTTTGAGTAGCCAACCATTCAATCATTTCCAAGGCATGTTCTTTGCTGCCCCATCCTCTGTTTGCATCAACATAAATGGGTTTATCGCTCATTGACCTAATGGTATTGATAATGGCTTGATCTTGATCTGAGCCTAATTTTACTTTGATAAAATGAAAGGGCGCTGCATCTTTCATTTTGATAGCAATAATCTCGGGATGATCGATGCCTATGGTAAAAGAAGTGAAGGGCATTTTCGCAGGATCAGAACCAAGCAATTCGTAACATGGAATTCCTTTTATTTTAGCTATTAAATCGTGAAGGGCAATATCTATTGCCGCTTTTGCAGCATGGTGCCCAGGCTCTAAATTATCAATGTACTCAATGATGGACAAATATTCGCTTGGCTCAAAATTCCGCAAACTTACTTTCGAAAAAAAGTGACTCGCACTTTCTTGTGTTTCTCCTAAATAGGGCGGCATAGAAGCTTCTCCATATCCAATCAATCCTTCGTATTGCAAGCGAACCAATGCAATTGGAGTATTGGTTCGAGAAAAGTTTGAAATACTAAAAGGGTAATTTAATTCTAGCGAGAATGGTTCTGTGTGAAATTCGATCATAGCTTTTCTATAAAATCAATACAATTCAAATCATTTATTACTTTTGTAAATATAGATTATGCAAGAGACTTTATACAATCCATTTATCAATTTTGAGTTTAGGGCTAACACCTGCTTTTTGACTGGCGAAAAACTCGAGGAGTCTAGCGCGCCATTATATATATTTCCTGAATGGATAATGGATGCTTTTGCGTTAAAAGAGCAGCCTTTTAAACTATTAGACGAAACCTATACCACTTACGGAAAACTAAGCCTGCCTTGTAGTCAAAAAGCGAAAGAAAAAATAGCATTGCTACAAAATCAGGTTGCCGCAGCTTTTGAAAATCCAACAGGTCTTGCACAAATTTCGGAATGGACCTTATTTTTTTGGTCTGGTTTAATTTCTTACGGTTTAATTTATAAAGAAGTAAAGCACGGCCTAATCAATCAGCAAAGAGGAGAGATTTTTGATTTATCACCAGCCTTAGTCGAAAAGTTTAAAAATCTTTTATTTTTTTTACAAGGCATTATTTTTGAAATAGATGCCGAAGAGGCTAAGCCATTTTCCTTATTTATTTTAAATGTTGAAAACGACGAAAGCCTTGCTCCATTTGAGCATCGAAACGAAATTAACACCATGACATTTTTATTGCGAATAAAAAGTAAGGCCATTTTAATTTGTCTACAAGACAATGGTGCAAATAAAATTTATCATCAAAATTTATTCGAAAAAATAAATAATCAGCCTATTACGGCAAAACAATTACAAGAATTTTGCGCAAAAGTTTTTTATTCAAATTATTTATTTAATCAAATTATGCAATATGATTTTGTGATACATCAACATAAAATTTATGTGAGTGCTTTAAATGGTTTCTTTACTAAAGCGCCATTCGACGAATGGGTAAATAAAACCTATGCGCAAGTGCTCGAAGCATTTTGGAAACCCTGGAATTACACTTTAATGGATATATTAAAAGATCCAAATAACCCAATTTCGGCCTTTGAAAGCTAAAATTAGCTTGTTTATCCCAATTTTATTAACTTGCAAAAGATTTATACATCCACAAAAAACAGATTATGAAAAGAAAACTTTTACTCTTATTATCATTGGTAGTTGCAGGATTTTCTGCATCTGCTCAACAAGCATTTCATGTGCAAAATTCTGGATTCACAACAGCTTCTAGAGGCATCAACGATTTTGATGTAATAGATTCAAATATTGTATGGGCTGTCGCTTACGATGGTTCTGGCGGAGCTGCAACTATTCGCGATTTTAGTGTAACTACCGATGGTGGTTATTCTTGGTTAGCAGGTGCAGTAAAAGGAACAACTGCTACTGCATTAAACAATTACGGCTTAGCAAATATTTCTGCAATTGATGCAAATACGGCTTATGCTTCTATCTACCCAGTAACCGCTGCAATTGGCTTACAAGGTATTTATAAAACAGTAAACGCTGGTGCAAACTGGACGAAAATTTCTGCAGGTACATTTACCAATGCAAGTTCTTTTATTAATTTGGTGCATTTCTTTGATGCACAAAATGGTATTGCAGCTGGCGATCCAGCAAATGGTTATTTTGAAATTTATACTACTGCCGATGGTGGTGTTACTTGGAATCGCGTACCTAGTGCAAATATTCCATGTACGCCTTTAGCTACTGAATATGGAACGGTTGGATATTTTGCTGCTCATGATAGCACATTTGTTTATCCAACTACCTTCGGTCGTATTTTATTGAGTAAAGACATGGGCCAAACTTGGGCTTTAGGTACAACGCCATTAGATAGCACAGATGGAACCGCAATTCCAAGCATCTCTTTTCAAGATAATGATTTTGCTGTTGCAGTAATGGCAAACACAACTGCAGCGGTTAATACATTTATCATTTCTGAAGATGGTGGATTAACTTGGGATTATGCAGGCATCGATACGGTTGCTGGTGTATATGATTTCAATGCAATTGAAAATGTAGCTGGTACAGATACTTGGTTTACTACTTCAGCTAATTCAACTTCGGGTGGAATGGGCGCAGCATATACAGAAGATGGTGCACAAACTTGGATCAGCATCGATAAAGACCAACATACTTGTATTCGTTTCAACGACATCAACAACGGATGGGCTGGTGGATTCAATACCTCTGCAACCGCAGGTGGTGTAGCTAAATGGGGTTCTGTTAGAACTGCGGCAGGCATATCAAATAATAAAGTAGATGGTTTCGAAGTATATCCTAACCCTTCAACTGGCAAGTTTTATGTTAAAGCAAATGTAAAAGGAGCTTCTTCAATTAAGGTAATGGATTTAACAGGTAGAGTTGTATTCGAAGAAAACTACCCAACAAAATCATTGTTATTTACTTCGGTAGATTTAACTAAGCAAGCAGCTGGAATTTATTTCGTAGCAGTTCGCGAAGGAAACAATGTGGCTATTCAAAAAGTAAGCGTACAGTAATTTATATAACACTAAGAAAAGGCGGGCTTGTCCCGCCTTTTCTGTTTTATGCCTATAAAATAATTATATTCGCTTATGCAAGTATATCATGTGATTGGCTTGATGTCTGGCACTTCTTTAGATGGTGTAGATTTAGCCTATTGTAAATTTATTTTAACGAATAATGGTTGGGAATATGAAATTATTCATACAGCATGTTACCCTTATTCCGAAGATTGGAAAGTTAAATTAGCCAATGCAGAAAACACATCGGCTTTAGCCATACATTTATTAGACACCGCCCTAGGGGAATATTTTTCCGAAAACATTAGCGAGTTTATAAAAAAACATCATATAATTGAGCTTGATTTTATTGCTTCGCATGGCCATACCATTTTTCATCAACCAGAAAATGGCTTAACATTGCAAATTGGCGCAGGTGCTGTAATTGCTGTAAACACTGGCATAACCACCATTTGCGATTTTAGAAAAATGGATGTAGCGATGGGCGGACAAGGTGCACCTTTGGTGCCAATTGGCGATAGAGATTTATTCTCATCATATAATTACTGTTTAAACATTGGTGGCATTGCCAATATTTCTTTCGAATTAAACGGTCAAAGATTAGCCTTCGATATTTGTCCAGCAAATATGATATTGAATCATTATTTGTCAGATAAGAATCTATTGTTTGACAACGAAGGATTATTAGCAAGATCGGGCACGGTAAATGCCGAGCTATTAGCCGAATTAAATAAATTAGATTATTATCATCAAGCATTTCCAAAATCTTTAGGAAAAGAATGGGTGCTGCAAAACATTTATCCAAGGGTAGCTAAATATAACTTAAGCGAAAATCATATTTTAGCAACATTGGTAGAACACATTGCCATGCAAATTGCTGCATGTATTCAGGGCGAAATACCGGCTTCGATGCTAATTACCGGCGGCGGAGCCTATCATGCCTTTTTAATTGAAAGAATAACTGCACATACTCATGTGCAATTAATCATCCCAAGTAGCGTATTGATAGAGTTTAAAGAAGCTTTAGTATTTGCGTTTTTGGGTGTGTTAAGATATAGAAACGAAAATAATTGCTTAGCATCTGTAACCGGTGCTCAAAAAAATAATTGTGGCGGACAAATATTTTTCGTAAAAAATTAATTTAAATGAGTAGCATAAAATATACGCCTAAGTTTTTTCTTTTCATTGCGCTGTTATTTTCTTTAGCAGCAGCAATTAGTATATATTTTTATCAACCAAAGCAGCTACTCAGCCGCAGTGCAAATAAAATTCAAACAATCATTCATCATGATTTAAAAAACGCAAAGCTGTTTTTAGCAGACACACTTATTCAAAATATTTTACTATCGCAAAGCCCTAAAGCCAATAAAAGCAAATGGCAAGCGCTTAATCGATTAGCAAAATCTCAAAATGCGATGGCAATCGTTTATCATAAAAATCGATTACAATATTGGACATCTAATGCGCTTGGATTTTCCGAAAGCGAACTAAAGGCCTTGCCAAATTATTCTTTTAAAAAGCATAAAAACGCCTACTATATTATATTTAAAGAAACTAAATTAGCCAATACATTACTCTTTGTATTGCCAGTTAAATCTTCGTTTGCATATGAAAACGAGTATTTGCAAAACAAATTCGATGCGCATTTAAAGGTACCCGAATATATATTATTGAATCAAGCAAATGCATCAGACGGTAAAGACATCCTAGACCTTAATGGGAAAAAATTATTTCAAGTATCACTCGATCTTAATAAACTGGCAGCGCATCATTTTTACACAAGAGCTTGCTTAGAGATGCTTGCTATCATTTTTACACTCATTGCATTGGTAGTGTATTTATTACTTATAGCCAAAAGAAAATCGAATGTAATTGCGCTATTAACACTATTCGCGTGTTTGTTAAGCATCAGAACCGCCACATTTCATTTTAAATTTCCAGCAGAAATTTTTAGACTTCCAATATTCAATCCTAATTTATTTGCCAGTAATTTTATTTTTCCGTCACTCGGCGACCTAGCTTTTAATCTCATTTTAATTTTTGTTTTAGTCTGGTTTATTTCTAAAACATTTGTTCATCAAAAAAAAGTAAATACAATTACTACGCTATTGTTTTTACAAGCAGCAGTATTGATGCTTAGTTACGGATTAATAGCACTCGTAAAGGCCTTGGTTTTAGATTCGAGTATCTCTTTTGATTTTTTTAATATAGAGACACTAACTGCGCACAGTTTAATGGGCTTAGCTATTATATCACTCGCTTGTTATACGGTGTATTTGTGTTTATTTACTTTAGCAGCAATAGTTGATCAAAATTATTTACGCAAGCAATGGAAATTAGCAAGCCTATGTATGCTCTTTATTTTAACGATTGCTTATTTTTTAGCAAGCACTTTATTTATTATTGCTTTTTTATCTTTTGTTGTATTGTGGGTACTATTTAAAAGCAAGTTTTCTGATCGACATCATTTTACAGTCGCTGCAATTTTATCTATTATTTCTTTATTTGTTATTCAATCGGTTTATTTATTAAGTATAAATATTGAATCAAAAGAAATTCAAAACAGGGAGTTGCTTGTTGCTAAATTAGAAATTGCAAACGATCCCATTGCGGAATATCTCTTAGATAGCATATTAATCAAAGCAAGCAATGATCCTAGCATTATCAATCAATTAGCTAAAACGCAGCCAAATAGTCGCCAAATAATAGAAAAATTAAATGCGAATTATTTAAATGGATACTTTTCAAAATATAGCAGAACGGGAGATGTTTATTTTCTTAATAAGAAAAAAGACCGCGAAAAATACGAGCAATTAGATTCGTTTATTATTAAAAATTGTGAACCCACTACCAATCAAGGTTTGTTTTTTCTAACCAATAATTACGGGCAGCTAAATTATTTCGCGAAAATTAAGTACAACATAAATAATAGCAGCGCATGGGTGGTTATGGCCATCAACGCAAATTATTTTAGAGAAGAAAATATTTATCCAGAATTATTTCTAGAAGGAAATTTAAGGATCAATAAAGATTTTAGCCAATACGCTTATGCAATATATAAATCAAATAAATTAATTTCTCAAAAAGGCGATTATCCTTATAAAACAAAACCCAATGAGTTTTTAATCAACAACAATTCAAGCCAAGTGATGAATGGCTATAAGCACTTGGTTTACCGACCAAATAAAGAAGTTCTGATTGTGGTTAGTAAAGCTAAAAATAGCCTAGTAAATTATATTTCCTTTTTTGCGTATGTGTTTTTAATTTTTCTAATATTATTTCTGATCATATATTTTATTGGCATTTTACTAAACGAAACACAAGTTCAATTTACTTTTTCGGCCATTTCCAAACGATTGCAATTGTTATTTAAAACCAGGGTGCAATTATCATTACTTTTTACGATTATTATTTCTATCACTATTATGGGCGTGGTTACTTATCAATATATAAGCAATTTAAACAGCTCCCAACAAGAAGAAATATTAAGTAAAAACTTGCATGCAATTCAACAGGTTATTATTAAAAAAGTGGGAACGCAAGCCATAGCCAAATCTGTTCAGCAAGATGATTTTGTGCAATCATTTCAACAAGTTGCAGATTTATATCAGCGCGATATTAATTTATATGCCCTCAATGGCGATTTACTATTAAGTACGCGCCCTATGTTGGTTCAATCTGGCATAACTGCTAACTGCATGAATCCTAGCGCCTATATCAGCTTGTCGTTAGATGCACAATCTGAAATTATTACCAAAGAACAAGTGGGTAATTTAAATTATCTATCTGCATATATACCTATTAGCAATACCAATTCAGAAATCATTGCCTATTTAAATTTGCCTTATTTTGCTAATGCAACAGATTACAATCAAAAGATAGCGGTTTTTATTACTACCATTATTAACAGTTATGTTTTAATTATTTTCTTGATTGCTATTATTGCATTTTTTATTGCTAAATCAATTACCGCACCGCTCAGCCTAATTCAAGATCAACTTATTAAAATTAAACTTGGTCAAAAAATGAAAACGATTAATTGGAATCGAAATGACGAAATAGGTTCCTTGATTAAAGCGTATAATAAAATGATTCTTGATTTAGAAGAAAGCGCAAATAAATTAGCGAAATCTGAAAGAGAGAGTGCATGGAAAGAGATGGCAAAGCAAGTGGCACACGAAATTAAAAACCCATTAACCCCAATGAAACTAGGCTTACAGCTATTAGAGAGAGCACACCAAGCCCATGACGAAAACTTCGCAGAAAAATTCGAAAACTTTGCTAAAACATTTATTCAGCAAATAGATAACTTAACAAACATTGCAAATGAATTTGCAAACTATGCACAAATGCCGAATCATAAAACCGAAGCGGTTCTTATTAAAGAAGCACTATGGGCTTCTTTTGATTTATTCAAGCATTTAGTAAATATAAAATTTACTATCAATGATGAAACAGCAAATGGCCTTTTGGTTTTAGGAAACAAAGACAACTTTATCAGTATATTTAATAATTTATTTAGAAATGCCATTCAAGCAGTTGACCCAATAGCGCAGCCAGTTATTCAGCTGCATTTGGCTATTACTTCTAATAAGTTATTGATAAAATTCGAAGACAACGGTATTGGAATACCCGAAGCCATACAAGCAAATATTTTTGAACCCAGCTTTACAACCAAAAATAGCGGCATGGGTTTAGGGCTGGCCATAGTTAAAAACAATTTGCTAACCGTTGATGGGGAAATTTGGTTTCAAAGCAGCCCCAATAAAGGCACCACTTTCTTCGTTTTACTACCAATTGTAAACTGAAGATGCACTTCAAGGGCTTTATTTTATTTATGTTATTAATTAGCGGGGCAAATGTTTTTGCACGTAGCAATCAATTATGCCCTGATTCTATCAAAACGAGTAGCGTTCCGCCTTCTTTTTTAATTAAAAAGTATTTTCACAAAGACAGCCTTTCTTTATTTCAAAGAAAAGCGATCATAGCAGATCCATTTTTAATAACTAACCAATCGGCTTCTGCTTTGGCTATAGATAATGGCTTGTCAAAGTCTGGTAGTATTGCTCGATCAATTAGCGTTGGCAATGCACAAGATTTAGGCGTATTGTCTTCTTTTAATTTACAATTAGCCGGAAAGCTAAATAATGAAATAGATTTATTGGCTGTTATTTCGGATGATAATATACCAGTGCAACCAGAAGGGAATACCCAACAACTTCAAGAATTTGATAGGGTATTTATTCAAGTGAATAATGCTAATAGTAAATTAATTGCTGGCGATTTTGAATTAAAAAGCAGGGAGAGTTATTTTTTAAATTATTTAAAAAAAGGCAAGGGCGTACTACTAAGCACCCAACAAAACAATTATAATTTAACCATAGGATCTGCCATTGCAAAAGGAAAGTATAGTAAATATGAATTCCTTGGAACCGAAGGCAGTCAAGGGCCTTATAAGATAAAAGGCCCCAATAACGAATCTTATTTAATTGTTATGGCCGGTACAGAAAGAGTGTACATAGATGGTGAGTTATTAAAAAGAGGAGAGAACCAAGACTATACAATAGATTACAATACAGCAGAAATTATTTTTACCAATAAAAAAATGATTACGGCTTATGCTAGAATAATTATAGAGTTTGAATATTCAGAAAGAAGTTATAGTAGGACTGTTAATATTGCCAAGGCAAATTTTAAATTACAAAAAGTAAATTTTACAATAGACTATTATAACGAAAAGGATAATAAGAATATTAATTTTTTACAAAACCTTTCTA
>CANJWU010000033.1 GCA_947478655.1 Sphingobacteriales bacterium
GGCAATAATTATTGGATTAATGATTCAAAAATCAAAATAAATAATAATCAAGACCAACTACTGAAAGAAAAAATAGAAGCTAAAATTGAAAGTTATATTTTTAATTTGAACGAAGTTTTATATAAGAATAGCTATTTTAAAAATGCTAGCTTTTCTATAAAAGACCTTGCACAAGTGTTAAATATCCCTATCAGTCATTTGAAATTTGTTTTTAAATATCATTCTAAATTATCATTTTCAGATTATAAGAAAATTTCAAGAATTCAAAATTCAATAGAATTAATCAATAATAATTACTTGACTTCAAACACGCTAGAATCGCTGTCAAATGTGGTAGGATTTAGTTCATATAATCCGTTTTTTACCTCATTTAAAGATGTTGTTGGCAAATCACCTCATCAATACATTTCATCTATAAAGAAGGGTTAAGGTAATCCCATTTTGGGATTACCGGTGCTTCGCACCTTTTGGGATTACCGGTGCTTCGCTACGGTGATTCCTTATGCGAATGAATTCGCAACGCTTCAGGGATTACAGGTGCTGCGCACCTTTAAGGGGATTACCTCCGCTGCGCTCCGGTGATCCCCTGAAGGGGGAAGCTGAGTCAAAGAAAAATACCGCAGCCGTCTGACGACGTCTGCTTCTGCATTTTTTGTTTTCTCGCTTTTGCGAATGAATTCGCATCGCTTCCGGGATTACCTCCGCTGCGCTCCGGTGATCCCCGGAAGGGGAAGCTGAGTCAAAGAAAATTGCCGGTGCTGCGCACCTCGACATTTTTTGTTTTCTCGCTTTCGCGAATGAATTCGCAACGCTTTAAAACAAAAAATGCCGTCCCTTACGGGCGGCATTTTTCTTTGGCGGAGAGTGGGGTAAATGAACCTAACTCTCGAAACCCTTATATTCATTGACTTTTTTTTTCTCAATTTTCAAATGGGTAACCGCTTGGAAACCCAGTGTAAAAGTAGGAGGGATTGACTCTTACTAGTATTCAAATGTAAGAAATAATTTTTATTACTTATAGGTGTGGACTATCCATATAATTTCTCTCAAATAATTTATTTACATTTGTATAGTTGAAAAAGTTAATCTCAATATCACTTCTCTTCGTATTTCTGTCAGCAAACACAGAAATGCATCATCTATTGAAGTTGCCTTTACTCATTCATCACTACTTAGAGCACCATCCTGATGAGCAAGACAAATCTTTTGCTCACTTCCTTGCCGATCATTATAGCAACAACCCCGAACATTCGGACAAAGACCACCACGAAAACGACAACTTGCCTTTCAAGACAAATGATTGTGCATCCATGCACACTACCATTGTTTTCAATCCCGAACACAATTTTTCTATAAGTGAACCTCACCTTGTTTCCGAAAAAGTTTCAGAGATGTACAATGAGATTATTTATTCTTCAGCCGATCAAAACAGTATTTGGCAACCCCCTCAATTCAGTTAATGATTTATAAGTTCCGCTAACACGGACAAAAAAACATTGACGGTGCTAACGCACTGCATGTAATCTTGTATTCATTCATTAAACTGATAAAAAATGTTAGACAAAATAATAGCGTTCAGCATAAAAAATAAATTCATCATTGCATTGATGACACTTGCACTTATTGTTTGGGGAGTATGGAGTGCAACTAAACTGTCTATTGATGCAGTTCCAGACATTACCAACAATCAAGTGCAAATCATTACTGCTTGTCCAACCCTTGCAGGACAAGAGGTAGAACAGTTGGTAACTTTCCCTATAGAGCAAAGCATTGCCAACCTTCCAGACTTGGAAGAACTGCGGAGCATTTCCCGTTTCGGACTTTCAGTAATTACAGTTGTTTTTGACGATAAAGTGGACATCTACTTTGCCCGACAACTTATTAACGAACGATTAAAGGAAGCCGAAAGCAAAATCCCAAAAGGTGTTGGTACACCTGAATTGGCACCAGTTAGCACTGGTTTAGGGGAAGTGTATCAATATATTATTCACCCAAAAAAGGGAAGTGAAAGTAAATACACAGCTATGGATTTACGGACAATGCAAGATTGGATTGTTGCCCGACAGCTTTATGGAACCAAAGGAATTGCAGAGGTTAACAGCTTTGGCGGACAATTGAAACAATATGAAGTTGCAGTAAATCCTGACCGCTTGATTGCAATGGGTATAACAATTCCCGAAATTTTTACCGCTTTAGAAAAGAACAACGAAAACACTGGCGGGGCATATATTGACAAGAAACCAAACGCATATTTCATTCGTGGTGTGGGGTTAATTGGTTCGTTTGACGATATTAAAAACATAGTTGTAAAAACAAATCCAAACGGCATTCCTATTTTAATAAAAGATGTTGCCGAAGTGCATTTAGGTAGTGCTGTTCGTTACGGTGCAATGACCTACAATGGTGAAGTGGACGCAGTAGGTGGTGTAGTAATGATGCTAAAAGGTGCAAATAGTGCTGATGTAGTAGGCCGCATTAAAGATAAAATGTCAACTATTCAAAAATCATTGCCAAAAGATGTAGTAATAGAACCCTATTTAGATCGAACCGATTTGGTAAACCGAGCAATCAGCACAGTAGAAAAAAATCTGATTGAAGGTGCATTAATAGTAATCTTCGTTTTGGTTTTATTTCTCGGAAATCTACGTGCAGGATTAATAGTTGCTTCTGCCATTCCGTTATCAATGCTTTTTGCGTTGGGTTTGATGAATGTATTTGGAGTAAGTGCAAACCTTATGAGTTTGGGAGCTATTGACTTTGGTTTAATTGTAGACGGTGCCGTAATTATAGTAGAAGCCACATTGCACCATTTAGGGATGCGGAAAGCAATGGGTAAACTTTCCCAATCAGAAATGGATAATGAAGTTTTTATTTCCGCTTCTAAAATCCGAAGTAGTGCCGCATTCGGCGAAATAATTATCCTTATTGTTTATATCCCAATTCTAACCTTGGTAGGTATCGAAGGAAAAATGTTTAGTCCAATGGCTCAAACTGTATCTTTTGCAATTGTAGGGGCGTTAATTTTATCTCTTACTTACATTCCAATGATGTGTGCTGCGTTTCTTTCTAAAAACATTTCACACAAACAAACATTGAGCGATAGAATGATGAACTTATTCCAACGCATTTATGCACCACTTTTGGAAAAAGCAATACGTTTCAAGAAAGTAATTGTAGTTGCAACTGTTGCGATATTTATTGTTTCCGTATTTCTATTTTCAAGAATGGGAGGTGAATTTATTCCTACGTTACAAGAAGGCGATTTTGCATTTCATTGTATTTTGCCACAAGGCACATCACTTTCACAAAGCTTGGAAACCAGTATGCAAGCATCAAGGCTAATCAAAGAATTTGACGAAGTAAAAATGGTAGTGGGCAAAACAGGAGCTGCAGAAGTCCCAACAGACCCAATGCCACCAGAGGCAACGGATATGATGATAATTTTGAAATCACCTACTGATTGGAAACGTGATATTTCATATGATGAATTGGCAGAAGAATTTGAAGAAAAACTCAATACAATTCCAGGGGTTTTCTTTGAAAAAAATCAACCAATTCAAATGCGTTTCAACGAACTGATGACAGGTATTCGCCAAGATGTAGCAGTGAAAATTTTTGGTGAAAATATGGACACACTTTTAAGCTATGCCAATAAGGTAAATGTAGTTGTGCAAAATGTGGACGGTGCAACAGAACCAAGCGTTGAACGAGTTGCAGGGCTTCCGCAAATAGTAATAAAATACAATCGTTCGCAAATTGCCAATTATGGATTAAACATTGAGGATATCAACCACATTGTTTCTACTTCTTTTGCTGGAGGAAGTGCAGGAGTTGTATATGAAAATGAACGCAAATTTGAATTAGTAGTTCGCCTTGACAGCACACACCGCAACAACATAGATGATGTAAGTCATTTGTATATACCAACAACCAACGGAACACAAATCCCTTTATCACAAGTTGCTGAAATTAAAATGGAATTGGGACCTGCACAAATTAGTCGTGAAGAAGGCAAACGCAGAATAGTAGTAGGATTTAACATTAAAGGCAGAGATGTAGAAAGTGTTGTTACTGATATTCAAAAAGTATTAAATGAAAAAGTAAAACTTCCCGAAGGCTATTATTACACATATGGAGGCACTTTTGAAAATTTGCAAGCGGCAAGCAAACGCTTAATGATAGCTTTGCCTGTGGCATTAGCACTCATTTTTATGTTGCTTTATTTTACGTTTGGTTCAGTAAAACAAGCAACTCTAATTTATACCGCAATCCCAATGAGCGCCATTGGTGGCGTATTCGCTTTGCTCATTCGTGATATGCCTTTTAGCATCTCTGCTGGTATCGGTTTTATTGCATTGTTCGGTGTAGCCGTGCTAAACGGAATAGTGTTAATCGGAACATTTAATCAACTAGAAAAAGACGGAATGATTGACATATTAGAACGCATAAAAGAAGGAACAAAAATTCGTTTGCGACCAGTATTAATGACAGCCACTGTTGCTTCGTTTGGTTTTTTACCCATGGCACTTTCACATGGTGCTGGGGCAGAAGTACAGAAACCTTTGGCTACAGTAGTAATCGGGGGACTAATTACAGCTACTTTCTTAACCCTATTTGTTTTGCCATTGTTGTATTTAATTTTCTCAAAAAAGAGAAAATCCAAAATCAAAATATCCGTTGCTGTTCTATTCGCTTTTGTGTTGTTTTCATTCAATATAGTAAATGCTCAAATACAAACAGTCAATGTCATTTCGGTTGATGATGCTATAAACACAGCATTGAAAAACAATCTTGAAATTCAATCACAGCAACTCAGCGTGCAGTCGTCTAGAATCTTAAAAAAATCGGTGTTTGAGTTACCCAAAACGAATGTCAATTTTCAGTTTGGGCAATACAATAGCATCAATCAAGACAAGGCCTTTCAAATCAATCAATCAATTCCATTTCCAACATATTATACATCCAAATCAGGCTTGTTTAAAGCCGAATCAGAAAGTAGTGAATTGCAACAGCAAGCAACTGCCAGCGAAATTAAAGCACAGGTACAATACTGGTTTTACCAGATGCAATATTTGCAAACCACTAAAAAGCATCTTCAATCTTTAGACAGTTTATATTACGATTTTGTGAGTGCAGCAGCTCTGCGTTACGAAACAGGCGAAACAAATCTGTTGGAGAAGACCACCGCCGAAACAAAGCGAGGACAACTTTCTCTTCTGCTTAAACAAAACGAAACGGATTTTATAACGGCTTACCATTCGCTGAAAACGCTAATGAATACAAGTGAGGATTTTGTATTGAGTAATAGTGAAAAATTTCAACCAATTGCAATTTCTAATGTGTTGGATACAACACTTATTGCAAATAATCCTTCGTTAAAACTGCTTTATCAGCAAGCAGTAATTGCCAATCAAAATAAAAAGATCGAAACTGCTTCCACATTACCCGATTTTAATGTCGGCTATTTCAACCAGTCCCTAATAGGTGTGCAAAGCATTAATGGAGCAGATGTAAATTTTGATGGTAGCAAACGTTTTCAGGGTTTTAATATAGGTATTAGTATCCCAATTACATTTTTTAGCAATGCTTCCAAAATAAAATCGCTTGAATATAAACAACAGGCATTACAAAGAGATGCTGACAATGGAAAACTGATTTTACAAACCAAATTGCAAAATGCTTTTCAGCAATACAATCAAAACTTATTGCAGTACAACTACTACAATTCAACAGCTTTGCCTAATGCCGAAATAATTATCAGCACTGCAAAGATTGGTTTCAAAAGTGGTGACATTGGTTACATTGAGTATCTACAAGCATTACAAACTGCTATCGATGTGCAGTTAAATTATTTGCAATCCATCAATCAAATAAATCAATCCATCGTCATTATCAATTTCTTAATCAACAAATAAATTTTAGAAAAATGAAAAATATAATATTTATAGCTGCCATTGCAATTTTAATATCATTTGCATCCTGCAACAGTAATAAAACCGAAACGAAAGGAGATGAAACTGAGCATCACGATGAACATGAAAACACCAACACGGCAATGCTAACAGCCGAACAAATGAAATCTATAAAAATAGAGTTAGGCGGCATCGAGAAAAAACAATTAACAGCTTCACTAAAAGCTAATGGCATTTTAAAAGTGCCTAATCAAAACCGTGCCAATGCCACGGCATCATTGGGTGGAGTTATCAAAACTATTTTGGTTCAAACTGGCAATAGCGTTATTAAAGGGCAAACAATCGCCACCATTACAAACAATTCATTCATCACAATGCAAGAGGAGTTTTTAAGTATTTCATCAAAAGCAGAATTGGCACAATTAGAATTTGTCCGACAAAAAGAATTGCAACAAGGTAATGCAGGAGCATTGAAAAATTTACAATCAGCCGATGCAGAACTAAAAACTCTGAAAGCTCGAAAAGCCAGTTTACAAAAGCAATTGGATTTGATTGGTATCAATACAGCTTCACTTACAAGCGAAAACATTAAATCAATTGCAAATATTACAAGCCCTATAAGCGGCACAATAAGCAACGTAATGGTAAACATTGGCAGCAATGTAGATGCAAATAATCCTATTGCTGAAATAGTAGATAATAGCCAATTACATTTGGATCTGTATGTGTATGAAAAGGATTTACAAAAACTAAAAGTGGGGCAAACCATCCATTTTACACTTACCAATAATCCAGGGAAAGAATACGATGCCGATGTTTATGCCATTAGCAACACATTCGAACAAAGCACCAAAGCTATTTCAGTTCATGCTATGGTAAAAGGTAATAAGCAAGGTTTGATTGATGGAATGAACATAACCGCATTGGTAAGTTTAGAAAATGCTACCGTTGATGCAGTGCCTACTAACGCCATTGTAAACCACGAAGGGCAGGACTATATTTTTATTGTTACTGAGGCCCATAGCGAGGAAGAACACCACAACGAACCAGATACTATCGAACACAAGCATGATGATAGCGGACATCAGCATAACGAAAAAATAGAACCCGATCACAAAGTACTAGGAACAACTTTTGAAAAAATTCCTGTTCGCAAAGGCACTAGCGATGTGGGTTACAGCGAAATTACATTACTTAAAGAAATTCCAGCCAACAGTAAAGTAGTGGTGAATGGAGCTTTTTTTATTTTGGCTAAAATGAATAATAAAGGCGAATCACACGAACACTAAAATTTAAAACTATGAGATTTAACACCACAATTCCAAAAGATCTAAAACCATACTTTCAAAAGGAACTAACCAAAGCTGAAAATACTTTTACCAAAAAGCATTATCAGCAAAGTTGGCGACACTTGGAAAGGGCACATATACTTGGACAACCTTACCCATTTGCACATTCCTTTGTTCATTGGAAAATGTTATTGTTCGGTTTCAAAACAAAAAATACCAAGGAAATAATCGGCCAAATTCCAAGACTTTTAGTGGGTGGCGTAAAATCCTTTGTTGGAAACATTCCTATTGGAAATACAGGAGGTGCAAATGTTCCACCATTGCAACAAATGGAAATACCAGAGGATTTATTAACAATTATAAAGAAACATTCAAATCATGAAACTACCATTCAACGATAGAAAATTCCTATTTCTACTTTTGGCAATTACCATCGTAGTTGCTTTAGAAGTTTTATCCATTCTGGGCTTACACATACCAATGCCCTATGCTCCATTTGTTTTTGCTACTTTCATTCTAGGCATTGGCTACAATGTTTTGTGGAACGGAGTAAAAGCAATCTTCAAACTCAAGTTCAGCAGTATCAATTTACTAATGACAATTGCTGTTCTCGGAGCATTTTATTTACGCGAATATCCAGAAGCAGCAGTTGTTATTGTACTATATGTCTTAGGCGAACGCTTAGAAGATATTGGGATAGAAAATTCAAAATCTGCATTAGATGAATTGGTAAGCAAGGCACCAAAAACAGCTTTTGTTAAAGAACTAAATGAATTTGTTACTATTGATAAAATTGCAGTCGGTACTATAATTCAAGTGAAAGCAGGTGAAATGATACCGCTTGACGGAAAAATAATTTTAGGAGAAACTACCGTTGACGAGGCTGCTATTACGGGCGAACCCATACCCAAAGACAAACACATAGGCGATAATTTATTTGCTGGAACATTGAACAAAAATGGTTTTATAGAAATTGAAACAACAAAACTTTCTGTTGATACAACTTTTTCAAAAATCATTCGCCTGACCTTTGAAGCACAGGGCAATAAGAGCGAAACACAAAAATTTATTCAGAAATTTTCAAAGTATTACACACCTATCATTATTGCAATGGCAATTTTGGTTTTCGTAATTCCAGTTTTTGTTTTGCATTTAGATTTGAACCATTGGTTACAACAAGCCATTACACTTTTAGTAATTGCTTGTCCTTGTGCATTAGTCATATCAACACCAGTAGCCATTTATGCAGCGATCGGAAACGCATCAGCAAAAGGTGCATTGGTAAAAGGTGGAAAATACATCGAAGCACTTGCATCTATAAAGGCAATTGCGTTAGACAAAACACGCACTATCACTTTCGGAAATCCAATAGTTTCAGATGTGTTTCCGTTAAACAGTACAAGCCGAGAAGAACTATTGGCTTGCACCGCAGGAGCAGAAATTTTCAGCGAACACCCATTGGCACAAGCCATAGTTAATGCTAGCATAAAGGAAGGATTTGAACCACACAAAACTGAAGGTTTCAAAAGCATTATGGGCAAAGGGGCGATAGCAAAATGTTTGGTCTGTGAAGATGAAACTATTTATGTTGGCAAGTTGGAATTTATAAAAGAACATCAGCACACCGATATCGAAGCTGAAAAAATTGTAGAGCAACTTTCAGCACAAGGTAAAACAAGTGTAGTCATAAGTTTTGGTGATGGTGTAGCAGGTGTAATAGGTTTAATGGATGAAATAAAACCCGACAGTTTAGTAGCATTAAAAGAAATAGAAGCAATGAATATAGAACCTGTTATGCTCACAGGGGATAGTGAAAAAGCAGCAAACTATGTAGCCGAGCAAGTTGGCATTAAAAAAATATTCGGCAATATGTTACCCGAAAACAAAGCCGAAAAAATAAAAGAACTTTTGCAGCAATATAAATATGTAGCAATGGTAGGCGATGGCATAAACGATGCACCAGCATTGGCACAAAGCACAGTAGGTATAGCAATGGGAGCAGCAGGCAGCGACACCGCTATCGAAACTGCAAATATTGCATTGATGAACGACAAACTTTCACTCATACCTTTTCTTATTCGTTTGAGTAAAAAAACATTACGCAGAATAAAATTCAACACCATTGGAGCAATAGCCGTAAAATTGATATTCATAACCCTTGCATTTATCGGTTACAGCAATTTAGTTTTCGCAATTGCTGCTGATGTAGGTGTGACATTAATCGTAATTTTGACAAGTTTGAATTTGATGAAGTTTGAAAATAAAATTGCAATTGCACAATGAAACCAACAATCTTGACGACACAGCATACAAAGCTAAC
>CANJWU010000034.1 GCA_947478655.1 Sphingobacteriales bacterium
GCTTTGCAATTTCCAAGTTCAGAAAGAACTTCGATTTTTGTAATGAATGAAACAGGTGGTTGTAATTAATTTTTTAAAAATTTAAGAAAATGAAAAATAGAAAAATCTTATTAGTGGGAATGTTAGCGATGCTAGCCATGTCTTGCAAAAAAGAGATCAAAGAAATTGGTGAACCAGCAAGCAAGGTTGATGGTATTGTTGCAGAATGGGCTATGGCGCGTGTTTTAATGACCGATAAAGTGCCAATTGTAGAAGAGTCGATGGACATCACCGAATATTTTGCAACTGCGGCCAAACAACCGAATATCAAATTCTTTATAGAAGGTCCAGATACTTTGTTTAGTATAGATACGGCCGGATTAGAATTGAATTTCTTTAATGCCGTTACTGGCAGATGGAGTTTTGATCATCCATTGTATCCAACACAAGTTTTATTATTCCCATCTAACAGAACCGATACTGTTTTTATGAAATTGAATGGTCCAATTAGAACGGTAGACAATAAACTAAAAATAAGTAAACAAGTATATGATTGTGCTAACAAATTATTGTTTAGATACGATCTTGAATTTATTAGAAAATCAAATTAATGATTGATATGAAAAAAATATTACTGGTATTATCAATAATAGTTATTGGTATTACACAATCTAATGCGCAAGTGGCATGGGTAGAACCAGATCCAACCGATGTAACAAAGCCCATTAGGTTATATGTCGATCTTGATAAATTAGATCCATCTAAAGAACACAATGTTTTATTACAAGCAGATCCAGGTCCTTTTTATATTTGGACATGGAAACCCTTTGAGCATCCAGCAACTAGTCCAAAAGTAAATGGTTTAGGCGATAAGCCTTGGCAAAACTCTAACGATTTATTGCAAATGACTAAAGACGATTCGAAAGGTGCAAAAGTATATTATTACGAAATGACGCCAACCGTATTCTATGAAGTGGCTGCTTCAAAAGTGTATACCGATGGAATTTCGTTTTTAGTGAAGCCCAAAAATGGCGGGGGTTATGGTGCGCCAGATATTAAATCGGAAGATATTAATTTAACCATTAATGCACCGCGATTAGACAAAGGAAGTTTATATACTTTTCCAAGTGTTTATTTACAAGATGAAATCACCACCATTATTTATGACAATGCCATTGAAGCAAAAACAACAATGCAAGGATTAAATGATGGAGATGCTTTGATGTATGTAAAAGCGACCGTAGAAGATACCGCAACTGCAGTAAGAACAACGATTGAGCCCGCTAAGTTTTTAAAATTACAAGACAATCCAAAATTCACCATGAAAAAGGATGCATCAGGAAAATTTAAAATCATGATGATACCTTCGAAGTTTTTAAACTTGCCAGCAGGTAAAAAATTGATAGATATGGAAATTACCGTTAGGAAACGCGCCTATACTGGTGGTGCCGATCAAATTGATGAAAAGCTAAAAATGAAGGCAGGTTGCCAATAATAAATAATATTCATAAAAAGGTGCCGGATTTATTCCGGCATTTTTTTTGCTCTTTTCTAAAGGGTTTGTTGCTAAATTCTCTTATTTTTGAATATGTACCTTCAGAAAAAAGTGGTTGTTGTTTTGCCTGCCTATAATGCAGCGCAAACGCTCTTAAAAACTTATCAAGAGATTCCTTTTGATATTGTAGACGAAGTGATCTTAGTAGATGATGCAAGTAGCGATGGCACAGCCATGTTGGCCAAAGAGATTGGCATCAGTCATGTCATCTTGCATCAAAAAAATAAAGGATATGGTGGTAATCAAAAATCTTGTTACGATAAAGCACTCGCGGTGGGCGCAGACATCGTCATCATGTTGCATCCCGATTACCAATACACGCCAAAATTAATTACCGCCATGGTGAGTATCATTGCCAACGATTTATATCCCGTGGTATTTGGCTCACGCATATTAGGCAAAGGTGCTATTAAAGGTGGCATGCCTTATTATAAATATTTTTTCAATCGCATACTTACGCTGACGCAAAATATTTTGATGAATCAAAAATTATCGGAATACCATTCGGGCTATCGTGCTTTTTCGGCCGAGGTATTAAACAAAATTAATTACCAAGCCAATTCCGACGATTTTGTTTTCGACAATCAAATGATTGCACAAATTTGTTTTGAAGGTTTTGAAATTGCAGAAGTAACTTGTCCAACTAAATATTTTGAAGAAGCTTCTTCTATTAATTTTGTCAGAAGTATAACCTATGGCTTAGGCGTATTAGGCGTTTCCTTCGGTTATTTTTTTCAAAGAATTGGCTTATATAAATCAAAAATATATAAACATTAATTTTTATTCGGCCGAAACTTTTTCAATTTCTATTTTCAAAAAGTCCATTAACTCTTTGATATAAGCCGCAGAAAAATCAAATCGAATACCAGCTGTTTCGTAAATTTCTTTCATTGATTTTGTATATCCTAATTTCAATGCCGCTAAATATTGCTCCAATGTTTTGGCTGGATCTGCTAAATAATTTCTATAAATAGCAATGGCACCGAGTTGTGCAATGGCATATTCAATATAATAGAAAGGCACTTCAAATAAATGCAATTGTTTTTGCCAAAGATTTTTCTTTTGCTCGGGGTAATCGCTCCAGTCTACAAAGTTGGCACCAAAGCGATCGAATATATTTTCCCATGCTGCGGTTCTTTCTGCTATGCTATGTGTTGGATTGGTATAGAGCCAATGTTGAAATGCATCGATAGTAGCCACCCAAGGCAATGTTTTTAAAGTATCTTTTAATTGCTCTTCTTTTGCACTTTTTAAATCAGCTTCGTTGTCAAAAAATACATCCCAATGATTCATCGAAATTAATTCCATGCTCATCGAGGCTAATTCTGCTACTTCGGAAGGCGTGTGTTTAAAATCGTTTAACAATAAATGGCTGCTCACAAAAGTATGAATGGCATGACCACCTTCGTGAACCATGGTGGTTAAATCGCGAACAGAATTGGCGGAATTCATAAAAATAAAGGGTGCACCTGTTTCTGCTAAAGGGTAATTGTATCCGCCAGGAGCTTTCCCTTTTCTTGCATCTAAATCCACTAATTGATTGGCTTTCATAATGGCCAGGTAATTGCCCAATTCCGGACTAATTTTCGAAAAACATTGAATGGTTTTATCGATTAATTCTTCGCCGTTTGCAAAAGGTTTTAAGGCTGCCTTACCCGTAATATCCACTTCTGTATCAAATGGACTTAAGGTTTTCAATCCCATTTTGACAGCTCTCTTTAAGCTATTTGCTTTTAAAATGGGCACTACTTCTTTTGCAATGGCATCATGAAAAGCTAAGCAATCGTTTGTGTTATAATCAAATCTGCCAAGTGCTTGAAATTGATAATCTCTAAAGTTTGCAAAGCCTGCATTGCTAGCTACTTGCTGGCGCATAGCAATAAGGTTATTAAACAATTTATCTAATTGCTTACGATCTTGTAATCTTCGGGCTTGTATGGTTTCGTAAACATTTTTACGAATGTTTCTGTCTTGGTCTTTTAAAAAATTACTGGCCTGTTCAAGTGTATACTCTGTGCCTTCAATAGTTACAGACATGGCACCAGCAATGGCGCCATATTTTTGTTGGGCCAATTGTAAGTCGGTGAATATCGATATATTTTCTTCCCTAAATATTTCTAATTGCTTTTTTAAACTTCTGATATAAATAAAATATTCGCTTGCGGGTAATTCATATAAGAATGCACAAGACATAATTTTTTTATTTAACAGATTAGCATATTCGGCCAGTTTGGGTTCAATGTTTGTTGCAAAATATTCAAATGCTTGTAAAATTTTTTCATCGCTGGTGTCGCAGGTCATGCGAATGTATCGCCAAGCAAAATCTTCTTCTAATACAGATTCTAGTTCACTTCTGTCTATCATCCATTGCGTTAATTCATCTAAAGAAATAAGTTCTCTATTCATTAGGTCATCGAAAAATGGCAAAATAGTTTTCCAATTTATTTCAATGGTATTGGGCAAGAAATGTCTTTCTTTTTTTGGAATCAATAAATTATTCATGGAACTATTTAATAAAATAATCGAGTAAGAAGAATAGTGCAAATGCAACACTGGCAATGCCATTGGTAGTCATGAAAGCAATATTGACTTTGCTTAAATCTGTTGGTTTGACAATGCTGTGTTGATAGATGAGCATGGCTGCAAAAATGCCGAGCCCTATCCAATAAAATATTCCAAATGGAAAGATAAAAACTGGAATCAATACAAATACAAAAGAAAACACATGAAGTAAACTCGACAGTTGCAATGCATGTACTTTTCCTAAAGTATTGGGAATAGAATTTAATTGCAATTCGTTATCGATCTCCACATCTTGCATGGCATAAATAATATCAAATCCACTTACCCAAGTGATCACCGCAAGTGAATACCAAATGGGCAGCATGCTAAATGTTGCGGTAACACTTAAGTAGGCGCCAATTGGGGCAAGTGCTAAGCCTAAGCCCAACACAAAATGACACAATGCCGTAAAACGCTTGGTATAACTGTAACCTAATACAACTAACAATGCTATAGGTGATAAATAAAAACAGATGGGGTTAATAAAATAAGTCGCTAAAATAAAAAGTAAGCAATTGATTATTACATAAAACAATGCCTTGTTTGGACTTATAATACCTGCAGGAATTTCTCTTGATTTTGTTCTTGGATTTTTTTCGTCGAATGCTCGGTCAATGTATCTATTGAAAGCCATTGCAGCGCTTCTGGCAAAAACCATACAAGCTAGCATAAGTAAAAATTTTTGAATATTAAAGATGCCTGAATGATCGGCCATGCCTAAAACAAAACCAATAATAGCAAATGGCAATGCAAAAATTGTATGACTAAACTTGATAAGGGATAAATAATTTTTCATTAGATAGATTGCGCTACATATTGGCTGTTGATGCTGTCGATGTAATTTAACAAATCGTCTTTGCCTGTTTGTTCTTCAGCAGAGGTAACAAAATAAGCAGGTAATTCTTCCCAAGTTTGCAATAAATGGGTGGTAAATAATTCCACATTGGCTTGGGTCTTTAATTTTGATTGCTTGTCTGCTTTGGTGAACACAATCGAGAATGGAATACCTTTGCTACCTAACCAATTGATAAATTCAATATCGTTTTTTTGCGGGCTCAATCGCGAATCGATGAGCGCCATTACGCATTGTAAATTTTCTCTGCTTTCTAAATAAGTCTTGATCATTTTTTCCCAAGCAGCACGATTGGTTCTGGCTGTTTTGGCAAAACCATAACCCGGTAAATCCACTAAATACCATTTATCATTAATAATAAAATGATTTATTACTTGTGTTTTGCCTGGATTTTGAGAGGTTTTAGCTAGGCCTTTTTTATTGCATAGCATATTGATCAAGGAAGATTTACCCACATTAGAACGGCCTATAAAGGCGTATTCTGGCATATTTGCAGCTGGTAATCGATCTTGTTTGGTATTACTAATTACAAACTCGGCGGTTCTAATATTCATTCGATAAAGATAAGCTTTATGTGTTAGATTACTTTAACAAGTTCTCCCAAGCAACCTGATTTTGAATCAATGATTTTAAATCTTTAATCGCCACTCTTTCTTGTTGCATACTATCGCGATGTCTAATCGTAACGGTATCGTTTTCTAAAGTTTCATAATCTATGGTGATGCAAAAAGGTGTGCCAATGGCGTCTTGTCTTCTATATCTTTTTCCGATAGAATCTTTTTCATCGTATTGCATAAGGAAATCAAATTTCATGGCATCCATAATTCCTCTCGCTTTTTCAGGTAGCCCATCTTTTTTTGTCAAAGGCATCACTGTAGCTTTAATAGGGGCTAAGGCCGGATGCAGTTTCAATACCACTCTGCTGTCTACTTTATCGCCTTCCGATAAATCCTCTTCGCAATAAGCATTACACATGGTTAATAAAAACATTCTGTCTACACCTATCGATGTTTCAATTACATAAGGAACATAATTACCATAGGGCTTGCCTTGTTCATCTAAATCGTTATCAAAATATTGTAATTTCTTTTTAGAATGTTCTTGGTGTTGTTTTAAATCGAAGTCTGTTCTAGAATGAATTCCTTCTACTTCTTTAAATCCAAATGGAAATTCAAATTCGATATCGACCGCAGCATTTGCATAATGGGCAAGTTTTGCATGATCATGGTAACGATATTTTAAGTTGGAAGTGCCTAAAGCCAAATGCCATTTTAGTCGTGCTTCTTTCCAGTAGGCATACCATTGCATTTCGGTACCAGGTCTTACAAAGAATTGCATTTCCATTTGTTCAAATTCGCGCATGCGCATAATAAACTGTCTAGCAATTACTTCGTTTCTAAAAGCTTTGCCAATTTGTGCAATACCAAATGGAATTTTCATTCTACCCGTTTTTTGCACATTTAAAAAATTGACAAAAATACCTTGTGCTGTTTCTGGTCTTAAATAAACAGCATCTGCATCTTCTGCAATCGAACCAAATTGCGTACTAAACATTAAATTGAATTGCCTTACATCGGTCCAATTGACGGTGCCTGAAATAGGGCATTTAATTTGATGGTCAATAATTAATTGTCGAAGTGTAACTAAATCATCGGCTGCAAGTGCCGTATCCATTGCGTTTTGCAAGGCAGTTGCCTTTGTAGTATCTCCTTCGTTTTCGTATGCCGTAATTTTATCTTCAATTAAATTGTCGGCACGGTATCTTTTATTCGAATCTTTATTGTCAATCATTGGATCGTTAAATCCGTCGACATGCCCCGATGCTTTCCAAGTTTTTGGATGCATAAAAATAGCCGCATCCAAGCCTACAATATTCTCGTGCATTTGAACCATCGATTTCCACCAATAGGTTTTAATGTTGTTTTTTAATTCTACCCCTAATTGTCCGTAATCGTAAACGGCGCTTAAGCCATCATATATTTCGCTCGAAGGAAATACGAAGCCGTATTCCTTAGCGTGTGAGGTTACATTTTTAAATAAATCTTCTTTCATCATACTCATGTTGCAAAGATAAGGGAATGCGCGAATTTTGAAAGGAATAAAGGGCTTTAATGCCCTATTTTGCTAAAAAATCATTTTTTTTAGATAATCTTGCATATTGGCCATTACTTAGTAAATTCGCTTTCCACTAAAATGGCTTTGTTTCGAAATTTAAAATAAATAGTTGTGTCGGTAATCGTAAATCAATTAACAAAAGTATATGGTACGCAAATAGCGGTGAATCATATATCGTTTACTGCGGAGCCAGGTAAAATTGTTGGATTCTTGGGCCCTAATGGCGCTGGAAAATCAACCACCATGAAAATGATCACGGGTTTTATTCCGCCAAGTGATGGCACAGCAAGCGTTTGTGGCTTTGATATTAATACGCATTCGATGGATGTGCGTAAGTGTTTAGGTTATTTGCCAGAAAATAATCCTTTATACCTCGACATGTATGTGAAAGAATTTCTTTCATTTATTGCCGGGCTTCAACACCTCGAAAATTCAGCCATGCGCATCAAAGAAATGATTCAACAAACTGGATTAGAAAGAGAGCAATACAAGAAAATTTCACAATTATCAAAAGGCTATCGTCAACGTGTAGGCTTAGCGCAGGCCATGTTACACGACCCAAAGGTATTGATTTTAGATGAACCCACAACCGGTTTAGACCCAAATCAATTAGTCGAAATTAGAAAACTCATTAAACAATTAGGAAAAGAAAAAACGGTGATTCTTTCTACGCATATTATGCAAGAAGTAGAAGCGGTCTGCGATCAAGTGGTCATTATTAATAAAGGATTAATTGTGGCCAATGATGAAACAAAAAATCTACAAGCTGCAGCTTTACAACAAGTAACCTACGTAGTAGAATTTGATCAAGTGATACAAAAACAAGCCTTGTTAAAAATTGATGGTGTAATTGCTGCACAAGTTTTAGCAGATAAGTCTTGGGTATTACAAACCAATACTTTAGTAGATGTGCGTAAAAATATTTTTGACTTTGCTGTTAAAAACAATTTAGTGTTATTGAGTATTCAAAAAGAAGAAGAAAAGTTGGAAGATATTTTTAGAAAATTGACCGAAAATTAAAGCTAGCCTAAGATGTATACGATATTTAAAAAAGAGATTGCAGCCTTCTTAAGTTCTTTAATTGCCTATATCGCAATTGTGATATTTTTGATAGTTATTGGCTTATTTGTGTGGGTGTTCCCCGATACAAGTGTATTAAACTATGGGTTTTCGACCCTTGATAGTTTATTTAATATAGCACCTTGGGTATTTATGTTTTTAATCCCAGCCATTACCATGCGATCGTTTTCTGAAGAAAATAAAACAGGTACTATAGAATTATTGACCACTAGACCAATAACAGATATTCAAATTATTTTAGGCAAATATTTTGCAGGATTAGTGCTTGTATTTTTTGCCATATTACCCACACTGATCTATTATTTTTCTATTTATCAGTTAGGAAGTATTAAAGGAAATATTGATTCGGGCGCAGTAATAGGCTCATATATTGGTTTGCTATTTTTGGGCGCTTGTTTTGTGGCAGTTGGTCTATTTTGTTCTGCCATGAGCGATAATCAAATTGTTGCTTTTATCATCGCAGTATTTCTATGTTTTATAGCTTATTCAGGTTTTGAATCTTTTAGTCAATTAGATTTATTTGGCAGAGTAGACGATTTTGTAGCAAAATTAGGTATTAGCAGCCATTATTTATCAATTAGTAGAGGCGTAATGGATTCAAGAGATGTGTTTTATTTTATGAGTTTTATCGTTCTATTTATACTAGGAACAAAAACCAAATTAGCAAGTAGAAAGTGGTAGCCAAGCAATCAAATACTAAAAAGCGTTCGTTAAAAAGCCAGGCTTTTTTTGAATTAGGCATTTTCTTTGCAGGTATTATTTTAATTAATATCATAGCTGGATTTTTATTTTTCCGAGTTGATTTTACCAAAGAGCAAAGGTTCACTTTATCTCATGCGAGTAAAAACTTAGTCGGTAATTTACAAGATGTAGTTTATGTAAAAGTATATTTAGAAGGTGATTTTCCGGCTGGTTTTAAAAGGCTACGTAATGCCACCAAAGAAACCTTAGACGACCTAAGAGCCTATGCAGGCGGTAATTTGGAGTATGAATTTATCAATCCTACCGCCGATCCCGATTTAAAAGTAAGAGACGAAATTCTTCAGCAATTACTTAAAAAAGGACTTACCCCAATCAATGTGCAAGTAAGCGACGAAAACGGATCGAGACAGCAAATTGTAGTGCCTGGGGCTATTGTTTCTTATCGAGGAAAAGAAATAGCTATTCCATTATTACAAAGCAATACGGTGGCAAGCTCTGCCGATGAAGTACTGAATAATTCGGTGATGAATCTTGAGTTTCAATTGGTGAGCGCCATTAAAAAAGCAAGTAGTGTACAAAGACCTAAAATTGCTTTTATCTATGGGCATGGAGAATTAGACACGCTACAAACAGCAGATGTTATTAAATCA
>CANJWU010000035.1 GCA_947478655.1 Sphingobacteriales bacterium
GCAGAAATACAATCGAATTCGCAAGCGGCATTGGGACCGTATACAATTTTTGCACCCGTTTTTTTGCTCAAGTCGACATGACCCGAAACAAAATCGGCATGAAAATGCGTTTCGAAAATATATTTTAATTGCACATTATCTTTTGCTAAACGATCTAAGTAAGGTTGCACTTCACGAAGAGGATCTACAATAAATGCTTCACCATTTGAAGTAACATAGTATGCGCCTTGCGCTAAACAACCAGTATAAATTTGTTCTATATTCATGGTATTCGATATTAAAATTTGGGTGCTTTTAAAAAGCATTACAAAGTTAATATATTTTGAAGCAACCTTTTGCAACAAATGTTGCAAAGCATTAAAATTTCGAAGATTTTTAAGGCCGTGGGCTTAAAAGCTGTCAGAAGCCCTTTTTTACGTTAAAAAATGATATATTTAATGTTAAAATTAAAAATGAACCCTCTAAAAACACTTCTCTTATCGTTTGGCATTTTGTTCTTAATGCCATCAAAAGAAACGAAAGCGCAAAAGGTTTTTGCGACCAATTATTCTTATCAAGCAGAAATTAAAGTATATGTGGTTGACCAAGAATACCAATCCGATTTAAAAGTTTTTAAAGTTAAATACGATTACCAAGCAAACGGTCAAAATGGAAAATGGTTTTTTACTAAATATGATTATCAAGCGAAAAAGAAAATATATTTTGTAGACCACGAATATCAAGCAGAATTAAAAATATATTTTGTAGAGCAAGCCTATCAAGCGGGCTGGCGTAATGCAGCGAAGAAGCATTTGTTGTATTAAAGAAAACCACAGAATCTTGCATTTTAACTCAAAAACAGCCCAAAAAAATTAAATCTGACAATTAAAAATTAAATTTAGCAGGAAATCATATTAAATATCGTTTAACAAAAGATTAAATAATTAACATGAAAAAAATATTACTGATGCTGACGTTGGCCTTAACGGTGGCAATAATTGCAAGTAGTTGTAAAAAGGAAGTAGGTGAAGGTGGTACCGCTACTATTACCGGAAAAGTTTTTGGATACGATATCAATGCGAACGACATCATTACAGATAGCGCATATGTTGGTGGCGTTAGAGTTTACCTCTCTTATGGCGACAACCTTTGGCCAGACGAAGATGTTTGGACCTCTTATAGTGGTGATTATGCTTTTCAAGGTTTACAAAAAGGCAAATACCGCGTATTTGTTTATTCACAATGTAATTCTTGCCCTTTTAACCAAGAAGTAAAAGTGCAATACATAGAAATAACCAGTAATGGACAAACAGTCATTCTTCCTGATTTTAAAATAATAGACTAGTTGTTATCCATGTTTACTTTAGCAAATTTATCAGCGTTACACAGTATAGGTTTAACTGAACTAGATTCGGTTAAGCTTTTGAACCGTGTAGACTCTAAATTTGTTTTCCCTGAAAGTAAACTGGCCATTATCATTTCACAAATTCAAGCCAATTATTTCATTTTAAATATTGATGAAAAGAAAATGTTTAAATATGAAACAGTTTATTTAGACAACAATCATTTTGATTTTTATTTAGCGCATCATAACGGCAAACCCAATAGAACTAAGGTTCGCTATCGATTATATAGCGATAGTAATTTGCGCTATTTTGAAATAAAGAAAAGAATTAAAGATGCGCGTACCGATAAATACCGCATTAAAATAAATCACAGCGATGCCCTTTTACAAGCAGAAGAGTTGGCCTTACTGGAACAACATCAAATAAAAGATGCGGCTAATTTAAGCAGTAAAATGTGGATTAATTACGACAGAATTACCTTGGTTAGTAAAAATTTTGATGAACGCGTTACGCTCGATTTAAATTTAACTTTCCATAACAACAATGGAAATGAACAGGCTTTAAACGGCCTAGTGATTGCGGAGGTTAAACAAAATAAATTCTCTAGAAATAGTCCATTTGTAAGGGTTTTACGCGATTTAAACATTAAAGAAACCAGAATAAGTAAGTATGCCATTGCGGTAGCCTATTTAAACGACGCTCAAAAACACCATCAATTCAAAGAAAAAATAATCAAGCTCAATAAAATAATAAATAATGGAACCTACAGACCAAATTGAAAACATTGCTCAATTAGCCAAAGCAGATAACATGACCGAATTTACCATTCGCTTCTTGATAAATTTTGCGGCTATTTTTACCATCGTAAGGTTAATCTACTATCCTATTCATAAGAATAAAGATTTCTTATTTACTTTTTTCCTATTCAATATTATCAATTTTTTAATTTGCTTTTTACTGAGTGCTGCTAAATTAAAAATTGGATTTGCGTTTGGATTATTTGCCATATTCTCTATTCTAAGGTACCGTACTGTTACCATTCCTGTTAGAGAAATGGGTTATTTCTTTATCAGTGTAACCATCGGTATCATCAACTCTTTAGCGGCAAAAGACAATAATTGGATTCCCATTATTGCTTCCAATTTAATCATCATTGTATTAACCTATATTTTAGACAATCGAATTAAATTAAAGCATGAGAATTTCAAAGAAATTATTTATGAGCGAATTGATTTAATTGTTCCTGAAAAAAGAGCAGATATGTTGCAAGACCTGCAAACCCGCACAGGCTTAGCTATTCACCGAGTAGAATTTATAAAAATTGATTTCTTAAAAGACATTGCTAGGATAAATGCTTTTTATTTTTCAGATAAAAACGAATCGGCATCGAGGGGAATGAACGAAGACAGCGATGACTAAAAGAAGCTATTGTTTATTAATTATTTTATTGAGTAGCTGGGGCTATGGCCTAGCACAGTCAAGCGATTTGCAGCTTCGAGCAGGAATAAGTGTGACCAAAAATTTAAAGAAAGGATTTGATTGGACACTACAACACCAGAGCAGTTTTGTGCAAAATGCATCGGAATTTAAAACAGCCTATTATACTTTTCAATTGGGTTATAAAATAAACAAAAACTTAAATGCAGCTATAGAATGCAGGTTTGCAACAACGAAAGTTTACGATAAATTTAGGTGGGCGGCGGCTTTAAACCAACAATGGAAATTCAAAAACACAACCCTTGCTTGGCGCAGTAAATTATTATACGAACATTATATACAAGCTATACCAGAAATAAACCAGTTTAATTCAACATTTAACCTTCGCGAACGCTTACAGTTGAGCAAAAAGGTTAATGCTAAAAGCAATGTATTTGTTAACGTTGAGCCTGTTTTCGAACTTTCCAACGATGAAATTTTATTAAATCAAGTACGTCAAAATATTGGCTTATCCTATGAACTAAATAAAAGGAATTGCCTAGAAATTACCTATGGTATTTTCAATAAATACAACGGCAATAATTTAGCAAATAACTACCGCGTTGGCCTGAACTATATTTATGAATTGCCTAAATCTAAATCGAAGAAAAAGAATGAAAAATAAATTGTTATTCGCAATGGTGTTTGTGCTTAGCTGCCAATTTAGTTTTGCTAAAAAGGTAACATTTAGGGTAGACATGAGTTTACAAAGCATTAACATAGATGGTGTATTTATTACCGGCGACTTTCAATCGGAAGCCGGCTTAGGTGCCGATTTTGCAACACTTAGCCCTATGACAGCAAGCGCTAATGGTATATACAGCCTTACCGTGGATATACCTGCTCATAGAAAATATGAATATAAATTTGCCAATGGTGCTTTCTTTTACGATGTAGAATTTGTTCCTGTTGAATCGAGGGTTGGTTATGATTTTGTCGATAACAGATTTATTTACGTTGATTCGACAAGTACCGACACCTTAATTTTACCTGCAATATTATATGGTGAAAATGCACCAGCAGGTTTGAATTTGGCTAGGGTGTTTGTTGACATGGGAAATGAAAATGTAAGTTCCGCCGGCGTTCATGTAGCAGGTAATTTCAACAATTGGAATGCCAGTAATTTAGGGTTATATGCTTTTGCAAATAATATTTATGAAGGCATTGCCTATGTTGCAGGCAGCGAATTACAATATAAATTTGTCAATGGAAATACGCTGAGTGCCTCGGAAACAGTGCCAAGTAGCTGTGCTAACAATGGATATAGAACTTTAGCCATTAATGGGCCTAGTACAAGTAATGTTGTTTGTTATAACCACTGCGAAGCATGTGTTACGGGTATCGGTAATTGGAATGCAGCAAATACCAGTAGTGTTTACCCCAACCCTATCTCAAATGATAACAGGATATTAAAAATCAGGAATAATTTTCAAATTCAATCAATTCGCTTATTTCAAAACAATGGACAATTGATTAAATACATTAACCAAATTGGTACAAACAATTACGAATTATTGATTGATGGTATTGCTTCAGGAAATTATTATTTAGAAATAAACAACGAAAAAAATCAAACACAAACACATCAAATTAGCATACAATAAATTATGATCAATAAATTCACAATCTTCGCAAGCCTTTTATTGGTAAGCCTTTGCAGCACTGCACAACAATGGGGAGACTATACTTTATATAGCACACAAGGTGGTTCGAGCACTTATTTATTAGACACTAACGGAACCAACGTAAGAACTTGGAGCCATAGCAGCACAAATAAAACAGGTTACTCTAGTTATTTATTACCTGGTGGAAGTTTATTAAGATCTGTTACTCGCAGTGGCAACTCTTTTAATGGTGGCCCTATTTGCGGTCAAGTACAAAAAATAAATGCTGCAGGCACCATCGTTTGGGATTATGTTTATTCAACTACAAATTATTGTAGCCATCATGATATTTGCCCCATGCCTAATGGCAATGTTTTATTAATTGCATATGAAAGGAAGACCTCCGCAGAAGTAGCTAGCGCAGGCTGTTCGGCTTATACAGGTGAAATGTGGCCCGATAAAATAGTGGAAATTAAGCCTACTGGCGCAACCACTGGCGAGGTAGTTTGGGAATGGCATGCTTGGGATCATTTGGTGCAAAACACGAATGCCGCAAAAGCCAATTACCAAAGTAGTATTGTCAATCATCCCGAACTACTCAATATTAATTACCAACCAATTAAAGATTGGATGCATGTAAATGGCGTTAATTATAATCCTATACTAGACCAAATTACTTTTAGTTCACATAACCTAAATGAAATTTATGTAATTGACCACAGTACAACTACTGCAGAAGCAGCAAGCCATAGCGGTGGCAATGCTGGTAAGGGTGGCGACTTTTTGTATCGTTGGGGGAACCCAGCTGCATACCAAGCCAGTGGTGCAGCCATCTTAAACGTAACACACGATGCACATTGGATACCAGAGGGCAGCTATCGTGAAGGATATTTAGCAGCTTATAATAATAAAGGAATTTCTAGCACACAATCTTGTGCCGATATTATCAAACAACCATACAAAGGAAATTACCAATATGAAATTACTTTAGGTTCTGCATTTGCACCTGCAAGTTATACTTTCAGACAAGCATGTGGAGGATATAATAGCAATACCGGTAGTTCGCAACAATTTCCAAATGGTAACATCATGGTTTGTATTGGTACAGCAGGATTGATTAAAGAATTTGATTCTACAGGTTTGCTGTTGTGGTCTAAAGTAACTACAGGCAATACGCCTAAGGCCTTTCGCTATACAAAATGTTATTATGAAAATGAAGCACCTGCCCTACCAACTATTACAGTTGACAATAATGATTTAGTAACAAGTGATGCCACCACTTACCAATGGTATTTAAATGGCGATAAAATATTTGGTGCCAATGCTAAAAACTATAGCCCACAAGAAGATGGTAATTATTTAGTACGCATTACCGATAGTTTGGGTTGTTTGTTTAGGTATTCTAGTACTTTTAAATACCAAAAAAGTACAGGCTTGTTTACCAATAACAAACTACATGCTATTGTGGTATATCCTAACCCTAGCAACGGTTTGGTGTATTTTAAAAATGAAAAACAATTCGATAATTTACAAATAACGGTGTTTGATGCAATGGGTAAAATTGTACATCAACAAGCTTTTGAAAACAACATCGATTTATCTGCATTAAGCAATGGCACCTATTACATTCGTTTAAGCAACGAAACCATTGTTGAAAATCATCAGATTCATATTTTAAAATAATGAAAAAGATTTTAGGGTTTTTAATTTTATTTTTTGTGATGCAAAACAGCATTGCACAAAGTAATTTTTACCAAATTGATAGCGTACAAAAAATTGAAATTTATTTCCATGAAAGTAATTGGGATCGCATACTCGATAGCTTGAAAGCATTAGATGTAGGCTATTTGAAAGCAGATTCTGTAAAAATTAATGGGGTAAATTTTACCAATGTAGGTGTTAAATATAAAGGCAACAGTTCTTACTCCGCAAATCAAACAAAAAACCCTTTTACCATTAAATTAGACAAATATACCAGCCAAAATTACCAGGGATATAAAAGTATTAAGCTGGCTAATTGTTACGACGACCCCTCTATGATTCGTGAAGTATTGGCTTACCAAATTTTACAAAAATACATGCATTGCCCACAAAGTAATTTTGCAAATGTGATGGTAAATGGTGTAAATATTGGTTTGTATTCTAACGACGAAGACATCACAAAACCCTTTATATTAAAGCATTTTGGCTCATCTGGCAATACCTTTTTTAAATGCAGCCCACTTTATGCTTCGCCTGCTTTTAAAGCAAATTTAAAATACATTGGGCTCGCCGATAGTAATTATAAAAAATTGTATGAAATACAATCAACCGCATTAAGTGGTTGGCAAGACTTAATTCGATTGTGCGATACGCTTAGTAATGTGCCACAAGCAGCAAGCGAATTAATGAATATGGATCGTGTAATTTGGATGCTCGCATTTAACAATGCAATTGTAAATTTAGATAGTTATAGTGGCGTGTTTTCACAAAATTATTTCATTTACAAAGACAATAGCGGTTTTTATAACCCTATAATTTGGGATTTGAATATGGCATTTGGAGGTTTTAATTTCGTTGGCACACCAAACAATGGCACAGGCACATTGGCTTTGAGCGATATGCAACAATTATCGCCTAGCTTCCATGCAAGCCATAGCGATTGGCCTTTAATTCAAATTGTAATGAATGATGCTAGAATGCGTAAAATGTATTTTGCACACTTTAAAACAATATTCAACGAAATTATTGCCAATCAGGCATACGAAAGCTTAGCCTTACAATTACAAAACACCATCCGCACCGCTGTTCAAGCCGATCAAAATAAGTTTTTTACTAACAACGATTTTGAAAATGGAATGAATGGAAATGTGGTCATTAATGGTAGAACAGTACCAGGCATTAAAACATTAATGGCTGCACGTTTGGCCTATTTACAAAACCAAAGTGAATATAAAGCAGTTGCCCCAAGCCTTAGCAGTGTAGCTTGTTTACAGCCCAATGCGCAAATCAACGATAGGGTTTATATTCATGCAAATATTGCAAATACAACTTATGCAGCTTTGTATTATCGAAGTGATTCTACTGCTGCATTTAATTATACAGAAATGTTTGACGATGGCTTACATCAAGATGGACAAGCAGGCGATGGTATTTTTGGCGCAAACTTTTTAATGCAAAGTGCACAAGCTCAATATTATATTTATACCGAGAATAACAATGCAGGTAGTTTTGCACCAGCACGTGCAGCACATGAATATTATCGTGTACCTGGGCAAGCAATTTATAGTAGTATAGTGAACAACACATTGGCTAATAAAAACCTGCAAATATTCCCTAACCCAACTAAAAACCATTTGCAAATTAGCCATTTCCCATTGAGTGCCATGGGTAACAGCTTCTTTATTTACAATAGCATGGGGCAAATGGTTTATCGCAATCAATTTAGCCAATCGGGAATAATTGATTTGCCAAATTTAAATAGCGGTGTGTATGTATTGTGTTTTGAAGGCCAAAAAATCGTATTTGAAATAGAGTAGTGTTTTTTTATTTTTGAGCATGAAAAACCCGTTAAACCTATTATTGTCTTTTTTATTATTGACCATGTCCTTCGTCAGTAAGGCTCAATTAACCGAAGTTGATAACAGTTTTCAAGTAGGATTAGGCTTTAACGGCACGGTTAGAAATGTTTCGGTGCAACAAAGTGGAAAAATAATTGCCTGTGGCGATTTTACCAATTATGCAGGATACAATACCAATAGACTCGTACGCTTGTTTAATAACGGATTAGTTGATACCAGTTTTAGAATGGGACCTGGAGCCAATGGCCCAGTTAGAGCAGCTGTTTTACAAAGCGATGATAAATTAATTGTAGCGGGCTTGTTTAGTAAATATAATGGCATTACACGCGGTAACATTGCAAGGCTGATGCCCAACGGCGAACTCGATACGAGTTTTCATTCGGCAGTTGGTAGCAATAATGAAATTACCGATTTATTTATGCAGGCCGATGGTAAAATTATCATCTTCGGATTTTTTTATAAATACAACGAAGTTTTTTATACTGGCTTTGCTAGGTTAAAGACAAATGGCGAAATAGACACCAGCTTTGCAACGGGCAGCAGCACTAATCTCAGCCCATTGTGTAGCGCTCAACAATCAAATGGTCAATTACTAGTAGGCGGATCTTTTTTGCGTTATCAAAACATAAATGTGTCGAAGATTTTTAGAATGAGTACTAAAGGCGTGTTAGATACTACTTTTAAAGCCGGTACTATTTCTGGTAGTATCAGTAAAATTTTAGTCTTGCCGAATGATCAAATTATGATAGCAGGTTCATTTACCACCATCAATGGAAAAGCAGTTTTAAGATTGGCAAGATTGCAAAGAGATGGCACCTTAGATACAACATTTAACTGCAATGTGGCTGGTACCATTCGCACTTTACATTTATTACCTAATGGACAAATCATTTGCGGCGGCGATTTTACTGTTGTAAACGGCACTATGATTCGAACCATTGCCAGAATAAAAACAGATGGTAGTTTAGACGATATTTATACCGTTGGAACGAATGGAAGTGTATTTAGCATTGCCATGCAGCCCGATAGAAATGTTTTATTTGGTGGCGCTTTTACCATTGCCTATCCAAATTTGAAACCGGATTATAATAGCAGCAAAATATTGCGACTCAAAAATTTTTATTGCTCCGCAGCAAATAAACCAAAGTTGAATTTGCCTTCGCAAAGCATTTGCCCAAAAGATAGTTTTGAAATAAAAATTGTTGGCGGAAATTTAAATGAAGCAAGTAAGTGGTATTGGTATGCAGATAGTGTTGCAGGCTTACCCATAGATTCGGGATTGGTATTCAAAAGAAAAGGCATGCAAAGCCGTTATTATTTTGCCATTGCCAATGCGCATTGTGGCAGCACAAAAGATTCTGCTAGTTTTGCACATGTAAAAGTAAAAGACACCATAGACACCCAGGTTATTCCACTAGGCAGTGGCCCTGGGCTGTATAGCGCTGCTACAAATGCATTGTACCAATGGGTTAATTGCGATAGCGCTTATCGGCA
>CANJWU010000036.1 GCA_947478655.1 Sphingobacteriales bacterium
AACTGTGCCAATGGTGCCGACTTAGCCATAGGATCGAGGTATAAATCGGGTATTAATGTAGTTAATTGGCCAATGAGCAGGGTTTTACTCTCTTTTTACGCCTCTAAATATGTACAATTCATTACCGGAATGCCCATCAACGATGCCACCGCTGGTTTTAAATGTTATAGAAGAGAAGTTTTACAATCGATCAATTTTAATAAAATAAAGTTTGTGGGTTATGCCTTTCAAATTGAAATGAAATTTGTGACTTGGAAAAAAGGGTTTAACATTATTGAAGTTCCTATTATTTTTACCGATCGCAGCGAAGGCACAAGTAAAATGTCTAAAGGCATTGTAAAAGAAGCTATCTTAGGCGTAATACAAATGAAACTGATGTCTTATTTTCAAAAATCATAATCAAAAATGAATGCTAACCTTGATCCATCTTTCGAAAATTTAGATAACGATGACCGCGAAATTGAACGCGTGCTTCGGCCATCTGCCTTCGATGATTTTACAGGTCAGTTTAAAATTATTGAGAACTTAAAAATATTTGTTGAGGCAGCAAAAAAAAGAAAAGAAGCGCTAGACCATGTGCTTTTGCACGGTCCTCCGGGATTAGGTAAAACTACACTCTCCCATATTATTGCCAACGAATTAGGGGTTAATATTAAAATTACCTCAGGCCCTGTATTAGATAAACCCGGTGATTTAGCTGGTTTGCTTACCAATTTAGAAGAAGGTGATATTTTATTTATCGACGAAATACACCGTTTGAGTCCAGTAGTGGAAGAGTATTTATATTCTGCGATGGAAGATTACAAAATAGATATCATGCTCGATAGCGGACCCAATGCGCGTTCGGTACAAATTAGCTTAAATCCCTTTACCTTAATAGGTGCAACTACTCGTTCGGGCTTATTAACCGCACCTTTGCGCGCGCGCTTTGGTATTAACGCTAGATTAGAATATTACGATTCCAAATTATTAACAGATATAGTACTGCGTTCTTCTGGAATTTTAACCACTCCAATTACCGAAGAAGGCGCATTCGAAATTGCAAGAAGAAGCAGAGGCACTCCTCGTATTGCCAATGCTTTACTCAGACGTACCAGAGATTTTGCAGAAATAAAAGGTAATGGAAAAATCGATACCGCCATTTCTCAATTTGCATTGAATGCATTAAATGTAGATGAATATGGATTAGATGAAATGGATAATAAAATTTTAATTACCATTATCGAAAAATTCAAGGGCGGCCCTGTTGGCCTAAAAACAATAGCTACAGCGGTTGGCGAAGATGAAGGTACAATCGAAGAAGTTTATGAACCGTTTTTAATTCAAGAAGGATTTTTAATGCGTACGCCAAGAGGAAGAGAAGCGACGGAACTGGCTTATAAACATTTAAATAAATTACCAAGTTATAAATCGGGTAACCCTTCTTTATTTTAATTCAATAAATATTTTATTCTGATATCTGTATAATTCGCAATATAAGTATGCGCTTTTAAATTAACGCCTATAGCCCATTGCTTATTTAATTGATAGCTTAATTCGTGTTGATGGTAAATACGCGTATAATAATTAATTGGATCATATACATAAACACCTAGGCTACTCGCAAAGTTAACTTTACCCATATTAAAGCCAATACCCGAAGCTATGCCGCATCTGTATTGACTTTGCGCCGATAAAGAATCTTGTCTTAATTTCTGTTGAACGGCTTTATCTTGGTACAACGAAAAGGTAGCAGTTGTAAAAAGCACGCCATTTAATTTTTTTACGCCACTTAATTCTATTCCAAAAATCGAATATTTTTTAGTAGAAAAATTACTACTAGTAGTTGCAGCATAAAATACGGTTAAATAACTTGAAATTGATTTTTCAACTTTCGGTTTAACGCGTACCCTCTTTTTGTAATTGGGCTTATCGAAAAAATAATTCAAACCAATATTTACTCCAGGAAAATTTAATCCATTGTTGGGATCTTTAATACCCCCATTCGAAATATGATTAAAAATAAAGGACAAATTTAAAGCAGTTTTAGGATTGATGAAATAATAATTACTGATGCCCAAAGCCAAGTAATTACTAATGTTTGAGCTATAAGTTAAATTTCCTGGATTGGTATTTATATCAAACTTTTTTGTTGCATATACAAAGCCTGCTTGTGCTCTAATTCCAAATATATAACGATTCGTAATGCGGTATTGTGGTTCTATAAATAAAGATGCGGCAAAAGCTTTGCCCAATAAATCGGGTTGATCTAAATTAAAATAACTCATAGAAATACCCGATTTAGGTATACAATTACAGGCATTGCTATTTTCTGGGGTATCCCTTAATTTATAATAATCGAACTGTATGCCTTGTGGTTTTGCTCCTGATATATTTGACACCCTATTGGTTTGCGCAAATGCAGCCGTGGTATTGCCAGCAAAAGAAATACCCCTAATTTGTTGTCCTAATAACAAACTACTGAAAAAAACCAAGCAAAAGAATAATAGAATTGTCCTCACCTTTTTTTTAAAATAAGCTGTAAATTTGATTCATATTCTAATTATACATGCAAAGCCAAAAATACACGCAACTGATCAAAGATACCGCAAAAAAGCTAGGATTTCAGTCTTGTGGCATAGCAAAAGCACGTTTTTTAGCCGAAGAAGAAGCCAATTTAAGCAATTGGCTAGCACAAAAGAAACATGGCGAAATGGCCTATATGGAAAATCATTTCGATATGCGATTAGATCCTCGCAAATTGGTAGAAGGTGCCAAATCTGTGATATCGCTTAGTTATAATTATTATACTAACACAAAGCAAATCGACCCCCATGCACCAAAAATTTCTACCTATGCTTATGGCGAAGATTATCATTTTGTCGTAAAAAATAAATTAAAATCTTTACTTGCTATTCTCCAAACAGAAATTGGAAATGTGAATGCAAGGGTTTTTGTAGACTCCGCTCCGATCATGGAAAAAGCTTGGGCACAACAATCGGGTTTAGGTTGGATTGGAAAAAATGCCAATCTAATCAATCAACAAAATGGCTCTTTCTTTTTTCTTGCAGAAATTATTATTGACATAGATTTAATCTACGATGCCCCAGTTACAGACCATTGCGGCACATGTACAAAATGTATAGATGCATGTCCAACTGAAGCCATTGTTGCACCCTATGTGGTTGACGGCAGTAAATGTATTTCTTATTTTACGATTGAATTAAAAAATGAATTCCCAAAAGAAGTGAAAGGAAAATTTGATAACTGGATGTTTGGTTGTGATGTTTGTCAAGATGTTTGTCCTTGGAATAAATTTGCAAAACCGCATCAAGAAAAATTATTTGAACCTGCTAATGCATTATTGTCAATGAACAAAAGAGAATGGCAAGAAATTACAGCAGAAACATTTCAAGTTTTATTCAAAAATTCAGCCGTAAAAAGAACTAAATTCGAAGGGCTGAAACGCAATATTAAATGGCTTTAAGCCAAATTTTAACAATAAAAAAGGCCGCTAAATTTAGCGGCCTTTTTGTTGAATTGCTTTAAAATTACTTATTGATAACTACTCTTTGTGTAATAACTAAATCGTTGTATTTCACATGAGAGAAATATATTCCAGGTGCAATATTTGTTGGTACTGCAATTTGAATATTATTTACACCTGTTTGCATTCCATCATATTTGTTTGTTTGCATAACCTGTCCAAGTACATCTACAATTTCAATCTCCACATCACCTTGAGAAGGTAATGATAACATATAATTAATTGCATTAGATGTTGGATTAGGAAAAGGACCAGCAGCAATAAAACCAACTGCTTTAGGATCATTGATACCTTGTCCACATGGTGCAAACGGAAACACATACATGGTAAGCGTGTCGTTTGTTTGATTTAAATCATCTTCTACATCACTTAAATAAGTGCTCAATACCCTCACTGCCGAAGGATCGCAATCCAACACATCGTCGAAAATATGAGAAACAACTTCTTGAGGTGCAAGAGATGCGGAAATTAATTCTGTTTTAGTAACAGTGCCATTTTTGCCGCCTCTAATAGTATAATTAACATTAAAGTTTGAAATAGTATCCGTACCTGTATTTTTAATCAATACAGTAACCGGTGTAAATTGCTCTACCGTACTGTTTACAGGCGATACATAAGCATCCATCTTACCATCTGTAATACTAGAGATAGAAGAGAAGAAAGTGCTTGTCAACACATTATTTAAAGGCGTGGTATCATTCAACAAATAAGCTTCCACTCTTAATGTGTAATTTCCTGTTAAAGTAGGCGTGATTTCTGTTTCAAATGTATAGGCTAATAAATCGGCAGGTAATAATGGACGGTATGGCTCTTCTACTGGAATTACCTCATTTGCCATTTCCACATTGTCAACAAAATATTTCACATTTAAACCAGAAACTTTACTTAAGCCTATGTTTTTCACTGAAATTGTGACAGGAATTTTAGTAGGATAAACTTCTGGCGGAGGTAATGGATTATCTATACTTTCTATTTTCACATCTCCCAATACCACAAATTCATCCGCTCCAATATCAGGGAATTTTGGATCCCTAGGTTGGCCTTCAATGTCTTTTGAAATTTCTGGAATGACTACACCAGCCGCATCTAAGAAAGTATTGGTTACTTTTAAATTAGTTGTTGTAAAATAATCTGGATCTACCGATACGCCGTTATCATCTTTTAAATAAACATCTTTGTATTCGTCAAATGTTAAATAATCGAATGCATTTACCCTAGCAAACAAGCCGGTTTTGGTGGCCATATTGTTATTGTCAGAGGTGTCTATTGAATTAGGATCGTCGATTAATAATGCAAATCCATTATTAGCATTGTAAATAGAGTTATTCAACATGCGCACCCCTTTCGTATTGATATCCATTTTTAATGCTGCACTATTTACAGAGTTACCATCATAGTTAATAGAATTATTATATAAGTTCAATGGATATACTTTATCTAAACTTAAACCGTATCCGTCTAGGCCTAATCTAAAACCACCACCAATCATATTGTTGGCAACTAACAAGCCATTTACACCGATGATATCATTCAGTGCCATACCTACAGAAGATGCATTGATAATTTTATTATTAGTGATTTTTGAATCTGCTCTATCAATAATGATGTTAATACCCGTTGAATTCAATTGATTTTTTCGCATGATCACTTGATTCTGATCGATAGATGTTAAATCCACATTAGAACTGAAAATTCCGTAGTTAGCCGCACCTTCAATAATATTACTATCTATGCTTACGCCAAAATCTCTAATATATTGACTCGTTCCTCTTACACCAACACCAATCGCCCCGCCATAAATGGCATTTTTTATAATTTTAATATTTGAGCCTCCTTTACCAGCAGTGGTAATACTTGCAGAATCAGAACTTGTAATACCATAAATATTTGGAGAGGTAGAACCTGTATCCATTTTAATGATACATTCTTTCACTAAAATATTTCGCGCGTCTGATGTAATTTGTATTGCAGCCGAACCAGCAATAGATGTACTCGCATTTTTCAATGTCATGTTTTTAATGTGCACATAACTTGATCTATTTAATCGAATAATGTTACGCGTAGTTGCACCACTAACACCATTACTATTGATTATCACATCGGCTGCATTGCCTGTCTCCGATTTAAAGACAATTAAATTAGTTGCAGAAGTATTTTTTGGATTGTTAATGGTAAATCTTTCGTTGTAAGTTCCAGGACGAACATTAAATGTTACAGGTCCAGTAATACCGCAAGCTAAAGAAGCCGCAGCGTCGTTAAATGTTGCAAAAGAAGGACTTGTTCCTCCAATGGTATACACTCCAGTTTTTAAACCAGTACAAATGATATTTTGAACAGTATCGTTGCTCGTAACCGGATCACCTGTTACCCTATTGCTAGGATCAATTCTAACAGCAAACTGATAAGTCGTATTTGCCGACGCATTGAATGTTGTTGTAAAGCTATATATCAAAGAAGAATAGGCAGTGTCTAAAGAAGTAGCCGTGTTCACCGTTGGCGTAAATGATTCTCCAATAGTAGGCACCCAAACTCCTGGGGTTGACGAGTACTGTAATTTTACGGTATTGCCATTTAAACTGGTACTACCCAAATTCATAATTTTTACTTTGATTGTATTTGGATCGGTACTGAAAACCAAAGGTTGAATTTCGATTAATGCCATGTCTTTGGCATTCAAGATAAACTCATCAGCACCAATATCCGTATTTAATGGGTTTCTACTTTGCTTATCAATATCGACTGCAATTGATGGAATGAATACCCCTTTGTTGTCAATCAATGGATTGACAGTATGTAAATTATATACAGAAGTAAATTGCGGATCAATCTCTAATGATTTAGTCTCGAAATTAATCATCGCTTGTTTTAAACTAGTCAAGTTTGCCCTATCTCCTCCAGATGATCCATAATAAGCAAAATTGCCAGTAGTAGTATTATTATCTGTATAATAAATATTATTGTCCGATGCCCTAATAGATGTTTGATTCGTTACATAAAAAGCGTAACCACCTGCAGGGTTGTAAAAAATATTATTCAATAAACTTATGTTTACACCTGCTGCTAAGAAAAATGCAGATGATGTACTAGGCAAGGTTACAGGTGCTTTATCATAATAAACAGAATTATGATAGATGTTTATTTTATTGACTTCATTTAAATAAATACCTGCGCCGCTGATAGTTGTTTTAAAGCCACCTGCTATCATATTATTCGAAACAGTTAAGGCAGTAACACCTTCTACGGTTGTTAAATTAATACCCCTGAATCCAGCTTTTGAAATTTTATTTCCATTAATAATACCATCAGATTTGGAAGAAGCAACTTTTATTCCTTCAGAACTTACAGATGATGTCGATTTCATGTTAATGGTATTCCAACTTATCGAATTAATGCTCGTGTTTAATGTATTGATACCAAAACCAAAAGCGGAGTCAATTTTATTATTATAAATAACAGTTCCGATCGATTTAAATGCGCCAGATTGACCAATAAATTGAATGCCTGAAACACCATTTTTAATCTTTGTGTTTTTAATCGTTAAGAAATCTGCTTTTACGGCACTGTCAATTTTTGTTTTAAAAGCAGCAATTACCCCATACTTATAATCACTTAAATTAGAAGATGATGGCACATTAATAACACAACTATCGATGGTAACATTATTACTTCCGGTGGTAATATGAAAACCAGAGGCATAACTTGAAGTAGATAAATTGGTAAGCGTAAGGTTTCTGAAATTAATATAATCAGCACCATCTGTTTGAATTACAAAATGGTTTGTTTGACCTTGATTTGTATTGGTATTTTGAATAATTACATCCGCTGCGTTTCCAGTAAAAGAACGGAAAGTTAATGTTTTTGTTGGGGAAGCTCCTTTAATTGCAGGAACAGAAAATGGTGTCGAATAAGTTCCAGGATAAACGTCAAAAACAGTTGGCCCGCCTACTCCACATTCGAATGCAGCAAGTGCAGATGCAAAAGTTGGATAGTTTTTTAAACCTACTGGTCCACCAATCGTATATCTACCATTTAATCCGACGCATAAATTTACAATTAAGGTATCATTGTCAAACCAGGTATCACCCGGAAATGCAGGCTCCACTCTAATTTCCATCGTATATTGACCTGGAGCAGGAATAACCCATGGAGTAGATAAATTAAATACTTGTTTTGAATAAGATAAACCCAATTGAGTTAATGTGAATGAATCTACGGGATTAAATGGACCGTTGTTGATACGGTATTTTATTGCCATTTTATGTCCATTCAAACTATTGATAGAAAGCAAACCGTCATTTTTAATAACAACGGGGATAACGTTAGAACCCTCACGAGGCACAAAGTTTTTTTCTAACTCGAAAACTTCTAAATCATGAGGACTTCTAATTACCTCATCGGCACCTACATCTGGCATTTCAGGATCACGTGGGTGATTTTCAAAGTCAAAAGTAATAAATGGTAAAATATATGCTTTTCGAATTAACCCTTTATTGTTTAACCTTAAATTAGTTGCAGAAGGAAAATTTGGATTCAAATTAAATGACTGTCCATTTTTACCAGTTGCATTTCTTAATGAAAGTAAAGAGGTACATTGTGTTCCACCAATAATAGCCAATTTGGTACCTGCTGTAATAAAATAATTATTATAATTAAAGGTATCAACTGTTGTTAAATTTTTAATGATGACAGTAGCAGCTCCTAAAGAAGTATGAAAAATATTATTCTTTATCGAAATTTTAGAAGAAGGCCTATCAGCAGTATATTCAACTACAAAACATGCATTTTCGGCATTGAATGCACTTGAGTAAAAAATTGTATTGTGTAGAAACTGTATGCTTTTAGAATACTCCACATGAATACCTCTTGAAAAAGTAGATTTAGCCGTTCCAGAAATAACATTATTATAAACATAGGCAGCAGAACCACCATTTACATTATTAAAGAACATTCCAAAAGTACCGTAGTTTTTAATCTGATTATTATAAAAACCAAAGTTACCAGCTGCATCACGAACACGAATTCCAAATTGTGCTTGACTTGGATCAGGGCGAATAGTAATTTGATTATTCGCAATTAATGGAATATTATTAAAATCAATATCAATACCACAAATAGCAGCGTAAATTTTATTGTTATTGATTTTGTTTCCTTTACAAGGTTTTACAGTACTTTCTCCTAGCAATCTGATAGCAAAAGCGCCACCATAAAAAGTATTGTTAATAATACTATTGTAATTTGCACAATTGGCTAAACCAGAAGTGTTATTAATATCAGATGAAACAATTCCGATCGCGTTACCATTAAAAATGGTGAAAGTAGAATCTAATTTTAAGATACAACGATTAATAGTATTGTAATCGGCAGAAATTTTAGGATTATCTCTGCTATACGTTAAATGAAAAACAGAAGCAAATGAATTGGTAGAAGACAATACTCTGTTATTTTCAATCGTTAAATCTTGAAACGATACGTATTTACATCCCTCTAAACGAATAACAGAGTTATTATATAAGGTATTATCTCCATCATCAATGATTTGAACATCTGCAGCTCTACCCGTTTCTGATTTAAAAACTACCACGTTTTTGGCAGAAGCACCCTTGAATGGCTTTATTGTAATGTTCTCATTATAAATTCCAGGACGAATATTAAAAGTCACACGACCAATAACCTCGGTTCTGGTACTTAATAATTCTGTAACAGCTTTTTG
>CANJWU010000037.1 GCA_947478655.1 Sphingobacteriales bacterium
GAGGAGAGAACCAAGACTATACAATAGATTACAATACAGCAGAAATTATTTTTACCAATAAAAAAATGATTACGGCTTATGCTAGAATAATTATAGAGTTTGAATATTCCGAAAGAAGTTATAGTAGGACTGTTAATATTGCCAAGGCAAATTTTAAATTACAAAAAGTAAATTTTACAATAGACTATTATAACGAAAAGGATAATAAGAATATTAATTTTTTACAAAACCTTTCTAGCGATCAAAAGTTATTTTTAAGTAGCATAGGCGATCAAATAGATCAGGCTTTTTATAGCTCTGCCGACAGCACAGATTTAAATCCAAACCAAATTTTGTATCAAAAAAAAGACAGCTTAGGCTATCTCATTTATGTCTACAATCCGAAATATACTGGTCAGCAATTTAAACTTGCATTTACAGATGTGGGCCCCAATGCGGGTAATTATATTTTACTAAATAACAGCGCAAATGGACGTGTTTACGAGTGGGTGCAGCCTATATCGGGTATACCGCAGGGTAATTTTGAGCCAATTGTAAAGCTCATTACCCCTAAGCAACAAGAACAAATGAGCATTGGCTTTTCTTATTCGCCCAAAAGAAATTGGTTTGTTTCTAACGAAATCGCTTTTAGTAATAGAGATTTAAATTTATATGCCACTATTGGCGATAAAGACAACATTGGATTTGCAAACAAAACAATTATTCGGAATCAAATAAATTTAAGAGCCGACACCAGTAATAGTTTAAAATTAATTAATTCTATTGCGATAGAATTGACAGATAAGCATTTTAACGCAGTAGAGAATTATCGACCAATTCAATTTGCGAGGATATATAGTTTAATTCCTGCCATTAAAACAAACGAAATATGGATTACTTACAATACTAAGCTTTTAAAAAATGAATATAATTATTTAGAATATAAAGTAAATTTTTTAAATCAACAGTATCAATACAATGCAATACAACATGTAGTTTTAGGAAGTTTTTTAAATAAAGATTGGAAGCTAAACAACAACACTGCGCTGCTACTTAGCCGGTCTGCATTTGATTTATCAAGTACCAATTATTTTAATCAAAAAGCTAACATAGAGCGAAACTTTAAATTTATTAATATTGGAATCACCCAAGAATTAGAAAATAATCGAAGCAATTTTAATTTAAAGGATTCGCTAAAACAAAATAGTTTTGCATTTAGCGACATCGGTATTTATATTAAAAATAGTACAAACATTAATAAGACAATTCAATTGGCTTATAATCATAGACTAGATAAAAATCCGTATTTAAATGATTTAGCTACCAGTACAAATGCAAATTCATTTAATTTTAATGCTGATTTTAATGGGAATAAAAACTCCATGTGGTCTGTCAATTATTTATATAGAAAATTAGAAGTGATGCGTTCAAATGTCAATTTGAAAAACGATGAAAATAATATTGCCAGAATAAAACATGAAGGCAATTTTTTACAGGGCATGTTCACTAGCACTACATTTTACGAAATTGGTTCTGGCCAAGAGCCTAAAAGGGCATTTACCTATGTGGAAGTGCCTTTAGGGCAAGGTATTTACATATATAAGGATTATAATGGAAATGGGATCAAAGAATTAAACGAATTCGAATTAGCGAAATTTTCTTACGAAGCCAATTACCTAAAAGTAAGCCTGCTTTCTACCGAATTTATTAGAACAAAGTCGACCAGTATCACCGAAAATATCCTAATAGATCCTGCTAAATATTTTTCAGCGAACAACATCATTGGTAAAGTTGGAAGATTATTTAGCAATCAATTAACTTTAAAGATTGATAAAAAAGTAGCAGATGCCGCAAGTTTTGATATCAATCCTTTTGCGGTTAATAAAAATGATACAAACCTGATTACCTATTCCAATGCTATTCGAAATACATTATATGTTAACAGAGCTAATCCTGCATTTGGATTTGATTACACTATTCAATTAGTTGACAATAAAAATTTATTAGTCAATGGCTACGACAATAAAAACAAATCGGAGCATATTTGGCAAGTTCGCGCAATATTTTTAGAAAATTATTTAGGCAATGGTCTTATTAAATATGGCTCGAAAGCCTATCAATCATTGAATTTCAAAGAGAAAAATTATAATATAAACTACTTCGAATTTAAACCAGAGCTTACTTGTCAAATAAATTATTTTTGGCGAATCACCACAGCTGCAAGTTATGCTACGCAACAAAATACGAGTATTTTAAAAGAGCAATCACGTAGATTAAGCTTTAATGTAGAAACAAGTTATAATGCTGCAGGAAGTTTTAGTTTAACAAGCAAATGTAGCTTTATTAAAAACCGTTATAATGCAGTCGAAAATAATGCTATTGCCTACGAAATGTTAGATGGATTACAAGTAGGAAACAATTATACCTGGAACTTAGTGTTTCAAAGAAACTTTGGATCAGGAATTCAATTAAATATTATTTATGATGGTAGGGCATCGGCATCGGCTCCAACAATTAATATTGGAAGTGTGCAAGCAAGAGCGTTTTTTTAACCGCCTTTTTTATTTCAGCTTTAAGATTGTTTTACCAATAGCAGTGCCATCTGCGTAAAGCATAATGGTGTAATCTCCTGGATTTAAACTTGAGCCTTTAGTCCAGTAAATTCTATATTCTTGGTTTGGGTTGTTTTGAAAATCAAAACTTCTTTTTACCGAATACTGTAAGGATTCGCCATTAGCATTAAATTTACTTTCGTTCGCATCGGTTACCACTTCGGCTTTATTTTCTGGATTAATAATTCGAATAAAGAAATCTTTATTTCCGGTAGCGGCTACTTGATTATCTGCTAATGTAAAATTGATTTTAATTTTCTCTAAACTTTTTACACGATCTGTTTCCGATTCTTTTCCATTAGATCTAAACTTAATGCCAGTGGCAATTAAACTAGTCGGCTTTAAAATTTCTGCTACCGCCACTTTATTGGAAAGTGAAATATTTTTATTTAATAAATCACTTGATTTTTTTTGCTCCGATTCAACTGTTTGTTTTAAACCAGAATTCTCATTCGTTAAATCTTCGTTTTCTTTTTTTAATGCAGCAATTTGCTCTTGGTATTTATTGATATAATAACGCAACTGATCAATTTCATTTTTAGCCTTAGAAAGCTGTGCTGTATTCATTTTCCCTCTTTTGAGTGCAGCTTGCAATTCTGCCACCTTGCCTTTTAACTCTTCATCTTTAGCAATTAAATTTTGATTTAGCGTATCGGCATTTGCAGTTGCAGTATTTAAATCGACCTCTAACTGATCGAGTTCTGTTTGTAATTTAGCTTTCTCATCGCTTGTTTGCTCAACTTTTGTTTCAGACTTATTTTTTTGCAACCAGAGAAAAACATTTGTTGCAATTAACAATGCGATTACAACTAAAAGAACATATACTTTTTTAGTATCTTTTTCTGCGTTTGGGTTATTTTCCATTTTTTATAAAATTATTTTTTGGCAATTTCATCAACATAGTTTAATCGTAAATCAGATAAAAACTGTGTTAAAAGTTTTTCTGCATCTACACTGATATTGCCTTTGGTTTTGTTTTTTAACATATCAAGCATGTCTATTGCTTGTTGCGCCTGCTCTATATTTTTTTCGATCGCATTGGTCATCGGATTCATTACTTTTCCTAAACCTTGCATTCCAGTTGAGTGAAACAGATAAATTAGCGAGGCAAATAGTTGTTCGTCTTTTTCCATGTCGAAAATATTTAAACAAATATATAAAAAAGGCCGAAATTAAATTTCGGCCTTTTTTATATAATAGCAAAGAAAGGGTGTATTATTTGATGCTATTAAGTAGCTCCTCGCTCATTGGCTTGGTAGTAGATGGGAAATATTTGATCAAGTCACCTTGCTCATCAATTAAATATTTATTGAAATTCCAATTGGGTTGTTGACTATTCCATCCGTTTTGGTCTTTATTGGCTAACCATTTAAACAAATCGCATGCTTTATCTCCAGTTACATCTACCTTTTCGAAAAGCTGAAAACTAACGCCATAATTTTTTTGGCAAAAAGCGGCAATGTCATTATTTGTTCCAGGTTCTTGCCCTCCAAAATTATTTGCAGGAAATCCCAATACAACCAATTGTTGGCCATATTTTTTGTGTAAGGCTTCTAGCGCTTCGTATTGTGGCGTAAACCCACATTTAGAAGCAGTATTCACGATGAGCACTTTTTTCCCTTTGTAAACAGCAAAATCAATTAGCGTTCCATCTATTGATTTCATTTTAAATGAATAAAAATTAATGCTGTTTTTCATTTTTAAATTGGCTGGTTTGCTTTTTACTTGGTTAAACCCTAAGCAAGAGGTTAATAAAGTAAGCAGTGGTATAAATATTTTCATAATCTATATAACGATTTTCTAATCCCTTTGTTTTCTTGAATTTATGCTATTGCTCGCCATGCGGCAAACCTTTGTAATTTTTAGTCTTTCGTTTCATTTCTAATTCTATTTTTTCGGAATAGCCAATGCTTTCTTTGCATCCTTTTAATACAGACTTCCAAATAAGGTTGAAAAACCCCTGTTGAGGCTTGCGAGCCAAATAAAATTGAGGTTGCACAAATTTACCGTATACCGTTGGGTTATCGTTGGAAAGTAGCATTACGTTTGCTAAAAAAGAGTACATTTTCTGATGTTTTAATTGCTTATCGTGACTATCTATGGCCAATACTTTTACCCTTAAATTTTTATATTTCATTGAAATATGGGCATTTACCCCCATTTTATCCCCTTTCAATTTAATTTGTAGCTGCTTTAATTTGCAATTGGCAATCTCAATTTTGGTCAGGGGCTTTAAAATGGCATTTAACTTTGCCAAATTATAAGCACCCATTTCTCCATTACAATAAAAAGGTCTTTTATAATCGCCATAAAATAAACCCAATGATAAATTAGTTTTGGCTTCGTTATTGAGTAAAAAATCGAAATCAATTTTCAATAATTTATTTAGATTTATTTCTTTTTTTTCATTGGTAAAATGATCAATCGTGCCTTTTAATTTATTGAAAGAAATGTGCCATCTCAAATTGTTTTGAGGTAATATTTCGGAGTAATTGATTTCCGAATTTAGCACCTTAATTTTATTAATAGTTAAAGGCAAAGCAATGTCAAAAGGAATTTGTTGAGGAAACTTACGTTCTCTAAATGGGTTTATTTTATATGTTTTATTTAAATTTATATTGCTTTTCATTTTATTTATTTCAAGCAATTCGCAATGAAAAAATTGATGATAAATGAATTCCTCAAAATGGAATTTTTTAAAAATTAAACTTTTAAAAATAAACTCATACCTAGTTTTTTGATATCCATATTTATCGCTGAAATTTTGTTCGGAAACGCTGGGCGTAATCGCTAAATTATAGACCGAAAAGCCATTTGAAGCAGTACTTGCGGTGCATTCCTCTATTTTAAAGTGATAAGAACTATCCTTATTGGTAAAGCTAAAATCTCTAATGCTTAAGCCAATATCATCTGCATAAAACGGGTGATGATTTGTTTGAGCAGCGGCATCTACTTTTAGGTTTTTAACATAAAAATTTGATAGAAAAACAAATTGCCTATTTTTATTTGATGCACTATCTATCTGAATGCACAAGCTTGTATTTTTGAAATCGATATCTTTAATATTTAAAGATACCATCGTGTTTTTTATTAACTCGTATGGGTTTTGATATTTATTTGCTGTTGGCTTATTTTTTTTGGCACGCAATTCATTATAATAAACTGTTATTATTGGTTTTTCTACATGTAGTTTATTGATATATAATTTTTTGTTAAAATAGTATTGAACAGGATGTGTATTTTTTATCTCTAGTTTTTTAATAATAATACTAAACAAATAGAGCGGTGCTTGATTTTTTTGATCTAGTTTTTTGTAAACCAATACGTTTGGTTTTAGCCTTAAACTGTCGATGCTAAAATTGCCAGTTAGGAAATTAATATGAAGGTCTTTAAATTCTACGCTGTATAAATTATTGGTCGCCGATTCGATGTTTTTGCGAATGGCTTGCGCAATGGTTGGTTTCCAATACCAGGCCAGAGAAAAGGCAAAAAGCAGGAGCACAGTAAAAAATACTGCCAAAATTTGCAATAAAAGACGCCCCGTTTTTTTGTTTAAATGCATTAATCCGATGTATAATATACTAATATAGGCTTATTTACTTGTTTTTTGAGCAAATTGATAAAAATTAAAAGCTGACATTTTTTCATATTTTTAGTATTTTTGTTTAATAATTATGGAAAGCATAAAAGGGATATTTCAAAAAGAGCACGATGAGCTTAGGCAAGGTGAGGCGATCATGATTGAGCCAACCATTGCAAATGCTGCAGCGAGAAAGTTATATATTGAAAGTTATGGCTGTGCCATGAACTTTGCCGATTCGGAAGTGGTTGCATCAATCATGTTAGAAATGGGATTTCAAACAACTTCAGATTATAAAGAAGCCGATGTTGTTTTTATCAATACCTGTTCTATTCGCGAAAATGCCGAGCAAAGAATTCGTAAAAGACTAACCGACTTTAGGGCACAAAAAATTGCCAAGCCAAGCACCATTGTTGGTGTATTAGGTTGCATGGCAGAAAGACTAAAAGCAAAATTTATTGAAGAAGAAAAATTAGTTGATTTGGTTATTGGTCCAGATGCTTATAGAGATTTACCTTTATTATTATCTCAAGCAGACGATGGCCAAAAAGCAATCAATGTATTATTATCTAGAGAAGAAACCTACGCAGACATCACACCACTTAGATTAAATACGAATGGTGTAAATGCTTACGTTTCTATTATGCGTGGCTGTGACAATATGTGTTCCTTCTGTGTGGTCCCATTTACAAGGGGTAGAGAGCGAAGTAGAAATGTGAATTCAATTCTTAATGAGGTAGCTGATTTATTTTCGAATGGTTATCGTGAAGTAGTTTTATTAGGACAAAATGTAGATTCTTATAAATGGTTAGATGAATCAACGCAAGAGCTTACCAATTTTGCCAAATTATTGTCGCTTGTTGCAAAAGTAAATCCACTCATGCGTGTTCGATTTTCTACCTCACATCCAAAAGATATTACTGACGAAGTTTTACAAACCATTGCCGATCATGCTAATATTTGTAATTCAATTCATTTACCTGTTCAATCTGGAAGTACATCAGTGTTAGACCGAATGAATAGAAACTATTCGAGAGAATGGTATTTAAATAGAATTGATGCCATTAGAAGAATAATTCCTGGATGCGCAATTTCGACCGATATTATCACTGGTTTTTGTGGCGAAACAGAAGAGGAATTTAAGGATACCTTGAGTATGATGGCTTATGTAAAATTTAATTACGCTTATCAATTCTCTTATTCTGAAAGGCCCGGCACGCCTGCAGCAAAGAAAATGAAAGATGACATTGACGATGTTACTAAAGCTAAAAGACTAGACCAAGTGATTGCCTTACAAAGAGGACACAGTTTAGAAAAATTAAAAGAATTTGTAGGACAAACGCACGAAGTATTAATCGAAGGGTTTTCTAAAAAATCAACAAATGATTTTGCCGGTAAGAATGATCAAAATGCAGTAGTTGTTTTTCCAGTAGCAGATTCTTATAAAAAAGGTGATTACGTACAAGTACTCATTGAAAGTTGCACTTCAGCTACGCTGATTGGTAAAATTGTAAAAATTTAATAAATGGAATTACAAGTAATTAAAAATAGATTTGGAATAATTGGCAATTCGCCATTATTGAATAGAGCCATAGACATTGCAACACAAGTAGCGCCTACCGATATTTCTGTTTTAATTACCGGAGAAAGTGGTAGCGGAAAAGAAGTTTTTTCGCAAATTATTCATCAATTAAGCGCCCGTAAGCATGGTCCATTTATTGCAGTTAACTGCGGCGCAATACCAGAAGGCACAATAGATTCCGAGCTTTTCGGTCACGAAAAAGGTTCTTTCACTGGGGCGCACGAAGCCAGAAAAGGCTACTTTGAAGTAGTAAGCGGTGGCACTATATTTTTAGACGAAGTGGCTGAGTTACCCATTGGCACCCAAGCACGATTATTGCGCGTGTTAGAAACTGGCGAATATTTACGAGTGGGTTCTTCGAAAGTGCAAAAAACAAATGTGAGAATTGTTGCAGCAACCAACGTAAATGTTTACGAAGCGGTTCAACGCGGAAAATTTAGAGAAGATTTATATTACCGATTAAATACTGTTCCCTTAAAAGTACCATCACTTAGAGAACGCAAAGAAGATGTGTATTTATTATTTAGAAAATTTATCTCCGATTTTTCGGTAAAGTACAGAAGCCCGAATATTCAGCTAAACGAAGAAGCAAGAGCTATTCTAGCGCATTATACTTGGCCAGGAAATATTAGACAATTAAAAAATGTAGCGGAGCAAATTTCTGTATTGCAAAATGGGCAACAAGAAATGGATGCGCAAGAGCTGATTAAATATTTACCATTTGAACAACCTATGAGCGGTTTGCCTGCAAAATTAGGCCAACATGCCGATAATGATTTTTCGGAGAGAGATATTTTATATAAGGTGTTGTTTGATATGAAAAAAGACCTCACCGATTTAAAAAAGGTGGTCTTAGATTTATTGCAAAATTCTGGCACAGCCAATGAGTTTATTGCAGACAATACCAATATTATCAATAAATTGGTTCAAGAAATAAATCCAACAAATTTGGAGTACACAGGTTTTCAAATGCCTATGCAAGTAAGCCCTACGAGCCAATCAAATAGCCCGTTTCAGCCAAATAACTTTCACGCTAATCCTTATAAATTAGATGCACCCATAGAAGAGGTAGAAGAAACCTTATCTTTAGAAGATAAAGAGATTGACTATATTAAAAAAGCATTAAAGAAACA